>JBGASI010000454.1:0-4129 GCA_044229815.1 Vicinamibacteria bacterium
AGGTCGCGCGCGAACGCATCGGTGAAACCCTTGGGCAGCGGTAGCTCGACAGGCGCTGCGTAGCCGCAGCCCTGGCGCGACCAGAGCAGGGCCCGGCTGAGCGTCGGCCCGCCGCCAGGCGTCAGCCGGTCGGCGCGGACGACCACGTCCCCGCGCTCGTTGATCGACGGGTTCTGCTCGAAGGGCAGGTCGTCCCGGGCCTCGAGCGGCACGGTGCGGAAGTCGCAGCCGTGGCCGGGCCGCACCCGCTGCCACACCACCACGTCCGAGCGCACCTGCAGGCCGCCCGCGCCGTCGCTCTCGAGTCGGCGGGCCGTGCCCACGACGGAGCCGGCCTCGTTCAGGTCGAAGGCGGTGCTCGCGTCGAAGCCCTCGGGCACGCCGAGGTCGCACGCTTCGTAACTGCCGTCGTGCTGCCGCTGCCAGAGCATCGCGTGGCGCACGACCGTGCCGTTGACGGTCTCGGCGGGGTTCGCGGCCTCGCCGACCACCTCGCCGCGCCAGTTGGCGGAGTAGGCCTGGGCGTCGGTGAAACCGGCGGGCGGCTCGAGGTCCACGGCGACGCGCAGGCCCGAGGCGTCCTTGCGCCAGGCCACGGCGCGGAAAAGCGTGAAACCGCTGCCTGCCACGTACGAGAAGCCGACGGGCGTCCTCTCGGAGGCGAAGGCGCGGGCGTCTCCGCCGTCCAGGCCGGCGAGCGGGGGCAGGGCCTCCGCGAGCAGGTTGCCGCGGCGAGAACGGCGCCAGAGCACCGCCTGTTCCGTCGGCTCGCCTGCGGTCCGCGCGGCCTGGCCGACGACGTCCCCGCTCTCGTTCAGGCCCTTGGGCCGGCTGTGCTCGTAGCCGGGAAGCGTGGCCAGGTCGACCGGTTCCTGGGCACCCACTGGCCCGGCGAAACCGAGCAGGAACAGGGCCGGGACGCACGCCCGGCATCGGGATGAAGCCATGGCTCTTTCTCCCCAGATCCGTCGCTCCGCACCAACGAGAAGCGCTTCAGCTGGCCACCGGGGAGGGCCGGGGGCCGAGGCAGATGTGATCGGCGGACGACACTCCCAGTATAGTCCCGGCGGGCCGTTACTGGGTGAGCTTTTGTGCGCGGGCGCACGCGGGCGCGTGCCCCCCGGCGCAGGCCTTCTGGTAGAACGGCAGGGCCTTGGCCGGGTCGCGCCCGGCTTCCCAAGCCTGGCCGACCTCGTGGCAGCCGGGCGCCGAGCCTCCGCTGCAGGCCCGGCCGAAGTTCTCGAAGGCGAGCTTGCGCTCGGCAGGGTTGCGCGACTGGAGACGGCCGAGGGCGAAGCAGTCTGCCGCCAGGCCGGCCGCGCAGTCCCGCTCGTAGAGCGTCCGGGCCCGCGCCTCGTTGCGGCCGATGGCGTCCCCGACCTCCAGCATCCCGGCGAGCTGGCTGCACGCCCCCGTCGAGCCCTTGGTACAGCCTTCCTCGTAAAGCGCGACGGCCCGGTTGAGGTCGCGCTGCACGGCCCCGCCGCTTTGGAAGAGCCGGCCGAGTTCCAGGCAGCCCCGCGCGTCGCCGCCCGTGCACGCCTCGCGGAAGAGGCTGGTGGCCCGCGCGAGGTCGCGGGGGACGCCGCGGCCGCGCACGACCAGCAGGGCCAGCTCCTGGCAGGCGGTGCCGACGTGGCCCTCGCAGGCGCGACGGAACTGCTCGGCCGCGCGCGGCAGGTCGCGGGCGACCCCGGCGCCGTCGCGCAGCAGCTCCCCGACCCCGAGGCAGGCCGACGGCTCGCCGGCGTCGCAGGCGCGGGTGAACAGCGCCAGGGCCTGGGCGGGGTCGCGCTTCGCGGTGTCGCCCTTGGCGAACTCGTTCGCCAGCACGACGCAGGCCGGGCCGAACCCGGCGTCGCAGCCCTTGCGCGCCAGGGCCGCCGCGCGTGCCGGGTCGCGCGCCACGCCGTGGCCCGCCAGCGCCATCGCGGCCAGCCGCCCGCAGCTCGTGCCGTCGCCACCGTCGCAGCCCTTGGCGAAGAGCGTCGCGGCCTTGGCCTCGTCCCGCGGGACGGGGGAGCCGTCGGCGTACATGGCGCCAAGGGCCCCGCACGGCCCGGCAAGTCCGCCCTCGCAGGCGCGCCCGAGCAGTTCGGCCGCCCGCCCGAGGTGCTTCTCGACCTCGCGTCCTTCCACCAGCATGGCGGCGAGATCGGCGCAGCCGATCGGCAGCCCGCCGTCGCAGGCCTGCTGGTAGAGCAGGACCGCCCGCGGGACGTCCTTCTTCACGCCCGCGCCGCCACGGACGGCCGCCGCCAGCTCGAGGCATGCCTGAGGCAGGCGCAGCTCGCAGGCCTTCTTCAGGAACGAAGCCGCCTTCTCGGGGTCGGCCGGGACGCCCTCGCCGCGGCCGTGCAGACCGGCCAGGCGATGGCAGTCGGCGGCGCTGCCCTTGTCGCAGGCCTTCTTCAGCGCAGCAGGATCGGGCGCGGGAGGGGCCTGGAAGGCGATCAGCGCGGTCACGGCGAGCGGGGCGAGCGCGAGCGGCATGGCGGCCTCCTTGCGAGGTCAATGGGAGTGTACTAGGGTTTCGCCCCGATGCCTTCCATCCCCAACGTGCTGTCACTCGAGGGACGCGTGGCCGTGGTGACCGGCGCCGGGCGCGGCATCGGCGCCGCCACCGCGCGCTGCCTGGCCCGGGCCGGCGCCGCGGTGGCGCTCGTCGACCGCGACGCCGCCGGCGTCAACCAGACGGCCGAGCGGATCGCGCTGGGCGGGGGAGAGGCGCTGGCCTTCAGCGACGACGTGACCGACTCCTTCGCCGTCGAGCGCACGCTCGACCGCGTCGTCGAGGAGTGGGGACGGCTCGACGTGCTCGTCAACAACGCCGGCGTCCTGCACGAGGCGCCGCTCGACGATCTCTCGGACGAGGACCTGCAGCAGACGCTCGACGTCAACCTGCGCGGCGCCATGGTGTGCGCGCGGGCCGCGGTCGCGCACATGAAGAAGCAGGGGCGGGGCCGCATCCTCTCCGCTGCCTCCGTCTCGACGCGGCTCGGAGCGCACGGGCTGACCGCGTACTCCGCCGCGAAGGCGGGTGTGATCGGGATGACGCGCACCTGGGCGCGCGAGTTCGGGCCGCTCGGCATCACCGCGAACGTGGTGGCGCCGGGCCTGATCGACTCGGACACGGTGCGCACGGTGCCGCCGGAGGAGTTGGCAACGACGCTCGCCCGCATCCCTGCCCGGCGCCTGGGCACCCCCGACGAGGTGGCGAACGTGTACCTCTTCCTCGCCTCCGACCTGGCGTCCTTCATCAACGGGGCCGTCGTCTGCGTCGACGGCGGGCTGCTGCTCTACTAGCCCCGGCGCCCCAGCGCCTGGCGCGTCTCGCGCTCGACGTCCTTCTGGCGGATCGAGTCGCGCTTGTCGTGGGCGTGCTTGCCGCGGGCGAGGCCGATCTCGAGCTTGACCAGCCCGTTCTTGAGGTAGGCGCGCAGCGGCACGAGCGTGAGCCCCCGCTCGGTGGCACGGCCCCCGAGCTTGAGGATCTCGCGCTTGCGCAGCAGCAGCCGGCGCTGGCGCTCGGGCACGTGGTTCATCAGGTTGCCGTGGCTGTAGGGAGCGATCCGGCAGCCCACCAGGAACATCTCGCCGCCACGGAACTCGATCCAGGAGTCGCTGAAGTTGAGCCCGCCGTCGCGGATCGACTTCACCTCGGTCCCCACGAGCACGACGCCCGCCTCCACGCGCTCGAGCACCTCGTAGTTGAAGAGGGCCTTGCGGTTCGTCGCGAGCACCTTCTCCGCCGGGTCCGGCTTCGTCATGGCCCAATGTTAGCCGACGCGGCCCGGAACATCGTTTAACCGCCGAGCGCGACGGCTTCCGCGGGAGTGGCGCGCGGGCGGTGCTACAGTTTCGTCCCAGGATGACGGACATCCAGAATCGGCTCGCGGCGGTGTCGGACTCGCGCGGGCGCATCGTCTCGATCTTCGTGGGCGCGGTGCTGCTGCCGTCCGTCGCGCTTTCCGTCCTCTCCTTCAACGCGGTCCCGAAGCACGCCGAGAACATGAAGCTCGCCCTGCTACGGCAGGCCGACCAGCTGCTCTACGGGCTCGAGCAGGAACTGGAGACCTCGACTCGCCGCAAGGCCCTGCAGGCGGCGCGGGCGGTGGGACCCGACCTG
>JBGASI010000455.1:0-4085 GCA_044229815.1 Vicinamibacteria bacterium
GCGTCGACGCCTTCCTGGCCGTCTTCGCCGAGCGGGCGCTCGCGCGCGCGCAGGAGTTGGACCGGACCCTCGCCCGAGGCGCCGAGGCGCCGCCGCTGGCCGGCGTGCCGGTGGCGGTGAAGGACGTGCTCCACCTCGAGGGCCTGCCGACCACCTGCGGCTCGCGGATCCTGGAGGGCTACACGCCGCCGTTCACGGCCACGGCCGTGGCGCGGCTCGAGGCCGCCGGCGCCATCGTCGTGGGCAAGACCAACATGGACGAGTTTGCGATGGGCTCCTCGACGGAGCACAGCGCCTACAAGCGGACCCTGAACCCCTGGGACCGGACCCGCGTGCCCGGCGGCTCCTCCGGCGGTTCCGCGGCCGCGGTGGCCGCGGGCATGGCGCCGCTCGCGCTCGGCACCGACACGGGCGGGTCGATCCGGCAGCCGGCCGCCCTGTGCGGCATCGTGGGGCTCAAGCCCACCTACGGGCGCGTCAGCCGCTACGGGCTCGTCGCCTATGCCTCGTCGCTCGACCAGGTGGGCCCGCTCGCGCGCACGGTGGAGGACGCGGCCCTGCTGGCGTCGGTCATCTGCGGCGCGGACCCGCACGATGCCACCTGCGCGTCGCGGCCCGCTCCCGACTTCCGACCGGCGCTCGCCGGCAACGCGGCGGGCCTGCGGATCGGCGTGCCACGCTCCTTCCTCGCCACGGGGGTCGAGCCCGAGACGCTTCACCGCTTCGACGAGGCCCTCGCCACCCTGGCGGCGGAGGGCGCGCAGCTCGTCGACGTCGAGCTCCCGCACCTGCCGCACGCGATCGCCAGCTACTACATCGTCGCCACCGCGGAAGCCTCGAGCAACCTCGCGCGCTACGACGGGGTGCGCTACGGGCTCAGGGCGGGCAGCGCGCGCGACCTCGCGGCGCTCTACGGCGAAACGCGCGACGCCGGGTTCGGGCAGGAGGTGAAGCGCCGGATCATCCTCGGCACCTTCGCCCTGTCCTCGGGCTACTACGACGCCTACTACCTCCGGGCCCAGAAGGTGCGCGGCCTGATCCGCGCGGACTTCGACCGCGCCCTCGAGGTCTGCGACGCCATCGCGACGCCCACGACTCCCCGCCCGGCGTTCCGCTTCGGCGAGAAGACCGAGGACCCGCTGCAGATGTACCTCGAGGACATCTTCACCGTCCCTGCCAACCTCGCCGGCCTGCCGGCGCTGTCGCTGCCGTGCGGCCTCGCGGGCGGGCTGCCCGTCGGCCTGCAGCTCCAGGGCCGGCCGTTCGACGAGGCCACGCTGCTGCGCGCCGGGGCGGCCTTCCAGCGCGTCACGAACCACCACGAGCTGCGGCCGGCCCTCTGAGCGACGCTCCCGGTTCAGGCCGCGTCGAGCGGCGCGGTCCGCGAGCGGCGGCGCACCAGCAGGGCGCGCATGGCGACGAAGGTCACGAGCGCCGCCCCCACGCCGGCCACGAGGTTGCCCACCACGAAGGGCAGCAGCATCGGCCGGAACTGCGCGACCAGCGACTCGTAGAACGCGCGCCAGCCCAGCGACCAGTCCAGCGCACCCAGGCCGGTGGGTGAGACGCCGATGAGGGCGCACCCGAGCAGGGTGCCCGCGGTGTAGATCGGGGCGATCGTCCAGGGGTTGTTGAGCCACGCCCCGGTCAGCACCGCCACCTTGTTCAGGCGGAAAGCGACGGCGATCCCGAGCCCCAGCCAGGTGTGGATGCCAAGCAGCGGGAAGAAGGCCAGGAAGACGCCGACCGCGAAGGCCGCGGCCACGCGCGTCGGGCTGCCCTCGACCTGCAGCAGCAGGCGCAAGCGCCGGCCGAGCCATCCCAGCATCGCTCGCCCTCAGGCGGGACGCGGCCGGAAGTGGTCGTGCCCGCCCGCCTCGAGGACGCGCTCGCCTGCCCCGTCCCGCAGCCGCACCTCGCCCGCCTCGCCCTCGACGAACTCGCCGACGGCGGTGACCTCGACGCCCCAGACGCGCGAGAGGTCGGCGAGCTCCACCAGTTCGTCCCGCCCGAGCGCCAGCAGCAGCTGGTAGTCCTCGCCCCCGTTCAGCGCGAGGGCCACGGGATCGCCCCCGCGGGCTCGCTCGAAGGCCACGACGCGGGGGTCGACCGGCAGCGCCGAGGCGTCGAGCACGGCCGCCAGGCCGCTCTGGCGGGCGATCTCCGGCAGGTCGCTGGAGAGACCGTCCGAGAGATCCATGCCGGCCCGGGCGAGGCCGCGGTCCGCGATCGAGCGCGCGAGCGCGAGCGGGGGGCGCGGGTCGAGCTGCGCGAGCAGGCAGGCCACCAGGCCCGCCGACGAGGACCCGGTCCACACGCCGGTCTCCACGAGCGTTCCGTCCTCGTCGATGCGCGCGCCCTCGGCCAGCAGGCGCACGCCTTCCGCTGCCGCGCCGAGGCGGCCGGTGACCACCACGCGGTCGCCGGGCCTCGCGCCCGTGCGCAGCATCAGGCGCCCCGCGTCGCCGAGCAGCGTGACGTCGACGACGATCGCCCCGCTCGTCCGCGTCACGTTGCCGCCGACGATGCCGACACCGGCTTCCGCCGCGCGCTCCAGCAGGCCGTCGTAGAGCGAGTCGATCCAGCCGAGCTCGAGCTCCGGCGGCAGGCACAGGCTCACCGTCGCGTAGCGCGCGAGCCCGCCCATCGCGGCGATGTCGGACAGGTTCACGGTCAGTGCCTTGCGGCCGACCAGGCGCGGCGGCGCCGAGCCGCGCTCGAAGTGCACGCCCTCGACGAGGCTGTCGGTCGTGACGAGCGCGAACGGCGCCATCTCGACGGCCGCCGCGTCGTCGCCGATGCCCACGACCACCCCGGGCGAGGCGGGGATCCTCGAGCGCAGGTGGAGGAGCAGCGCCTTCTCACCGAGCGCGCCGAGGGGGCTTCGGGGATCGAGGGTCAAAGGGAGGCTCTCCGCGTTGTCGTGTGGACGGTGACCTGAACCGGGTCACCAGGTGGGAGCCCTGAGCTTCGCTTCAGGCTTCCTCGACGCGGAGGCATGCTCACCGCGAAGCGATCGGACCCCCGATTGAAAGACGTTGGTTCGAGGTTTCCGTATCCATCACGGGCAACGCAGAGAGCCTCTGTGTCGATGATAGCTGCCGCACGTTCGAGGGGCAAGCTCATGGGCGCCGTGGGGCCTTTGCGCCCCTACTCCCCGAGCGCCGAGCCGAGCGTCCGGGCGAGGCGCTTCACGCGGTCCTCCGGGGCGCCGCCCTTCGCCTGCGCCGCCGCCTGGGCTTCCTCGACCTGGCGCCGGAGGCGGAAGCACTCGTCGGCCAGGTTGAGCGCCGCGAGCACCGCGATCCGCACGCTGTCGACGGCCCCGGTCGCGCGGCTGACGTCCTTCATCTGCTCGTCCACGAAGGCGGCCAGCTTCTCGACGTAACCGGGGTCGGCCCCGGCCTTGACGGCATAGGACTGGCCGAAGATCTCGACGTGGATCAGGTTCGGCTTCTCGGCCATGAGCCGATTATAGACCCGCGTGCGCGGGAGCTACTCCAGGGACTCGAGCAGCTCGACCAGCTTCGCCATGCGCTTGCGCAGCTCGTCCTGCCGACGGCGCAGCTGCGCCGCCTCCTGCTCGGCCGCCTCGGCACGGCTCGCCTCGCCCTCGTCGGCCCGCACCGACTCGCGCGCGGCGCCGAGCTCGCGCTCGGCCTGCTCCGCGCGGGTCCTGGCCGACTGCGCCTCGGCTTCGGCCCTGTCCGCGCGCGTGACCGCCGCCGCGACCTCGGCCCTCAGCGTCTCCCGCTCCGCCGAGAGCTCGCGCAGGCGCACCGCGGCCTTCTGGACCTTGTCCTCGAGGAGCTTGAAGCTGTCTTCCACGCCCCCTCCTCTCATTCGCCGCGTATCTCGAGCCCGGCGGCGCGCAGCTCGCGCACCACCCGGTCGACGGCGGCCTGCACCTCTTCACTGGTGAGCGTCCGCTCGGGGTCCTGGAAGCGCAGGCTGACCGTCAGGCTCACCCGACCCGCGGGCACCTGGTTCCCGGTGTAGCGGTCGAGCAGGCTCACGGAGCGCAGCCGCTCGCCCGCCGCGGCGCGCACGCGCGCGTCGATCTCGGCCGCGGGCGTCGCCTCGTC
>JBGASI010000456.1:0-4077 GCA_044229815.1 Vicinamibacteria bacterium
AACCGCGACTGCTCCTTCGTCAGGCTCGGCCGGAGCACGCCCACGGAGCTCGACACCGCCACCGCGCAGCTCGGCGTGCTCGCGGGCGGCCAGGTGGACGGCGAGGGCCTGGGCATCCGAAACCAGAACGGCGCGAGGTCCTTCAACCAGCGCTTCAGCCTGCGTCCCCACCGCGGCTACGACCCCGTCACCGCCATGCGATTCGCGCTCGAGCACCAGAACCCTCCGGTGACCGGCCCGGTCTCGGGAGCGGGTGGGGCCGCGTATCCGGAGGCCAGCTACTCGCTGCTGACGGTGGACGATCCCGGGGTGCTCCTCTGGGCGCTGAAGCCGGCGGAGGAGGGCATCGGCCAGGGCCTGATCCTCCGCCTGTGGAACCTCTCCGGCCGGCCGGCCGAGACGCGGATCCGGCTGGCGCACGGCTCGGCAGCGGCGCGCCTGACCACGCACGTCGAGACGGATCTCGACCCGGTGGCTGTCCACGCGGACGGCTCGATCGACGCGCGATTCGCACCGCACCAGATCCAGACCTACCGCCTCACCCCGGCCGCGCCGGGACCGGGCCGACGACGGGTCCGAGAAGGGGACAGATGAGCCGAGACCGCAGTCCCGCAGTGGATCGTCGCCAGTTCGTGACCACCACGGCGTCCGCCGTCGCCGCCGCGACGATCCTTCCCCGCCACGTGCTCGGCGGCCCCGGCTTCGTGGCACCGAGCGACAAGGTGAACGTCGCCGTCATCGGCGTCGGCGGCCAGGGCCGCGGCAACACCCGCGCCCTGCTCCGCGAGGAGGCCTGCCAGGTCGTGGCGATCGCCGACCCGTGCGAAGAGTGGGACCTCAGCCCCTACTACTACGGGGGCAAGGCGGGCCGCGGACCGGTCCGGGCCGAGGTCGAGGCCTACTACGCCGCGAAGACCCCGAACTTCAGGTGCGCCGCCTACGAGGACTTCCGGGTCATGCTGGAGAAGGAGAAGGCGATCGACGCCGTCCTGGTCGCCACCCCGGACCACCTCCACGCCTACATCTGCATCCTCGCGATGAAGTCGGGCAAGCACGTCTACTGCGAGAAGCCGCTGACCCACGACATCGCCGAGGCCCGCATCGTCGCGCGGGTCGCGAAGGAGACCGGCGTCGCCACGCAGATGGGCAACCAGGGCCGCTCGAGCGAGGGGCACCGGCAGGCCGCCGAGTGGATCTGGGACGGCGCGATCGGCCAGGTGCGCGAGGTGCACGCCTGGGGCGGCGCCGGCGGGTTCGCCTCCGGCAAGGGCCGCCCGGTCGGCACGCCCGAGGTCCTGAAGGGCCTCAACTGGGACCTGTGGCTGGGACCGCGCGAGACGCGCCCCTACCACCCCGCCTACGCGCCGTTCAACTGGCGCGGCTGGTGGGCCTTCGGCGGCGGCGGCCTGGCGGACGTGGCGGTGCACCACCTCGACCCCGCCTTCAACGCGCTGGAGCTCGATTGCCCGCAGACGATCGAGGCCAGCGGGCCCGGTGTCGACGAGGAGGTCTGCTCGACCGGCGTGCTGGCCACGTTCCGCTTCGGCCCCCGCGGCGCCAAGGGGCCGCTGTCGGTCTCCTGGTACGACGGAGGACTGCGCCCGCCGACGCCGCTCGGCATCGACCCCGGCGATCCCAAGCAGCGGCTGGGCGAGGGACGCGACGGGATCTACTACGTCGGCGAGAAGGGCGTCCTCACCAGCGCCGGCTGGTCCGGTATGCCGCGCCTGCTCCCGCTCGAGCTGCACCGCGAGTACAAGCGCCCGGCCAAGACGATCCCCCGGGTCGAGGGACACCACGCCGACTGGCTCCAGGCCTGCAGGGGCGGCAGGCCGGCCAGCAGCAACTTCGAGTACGGCGCCCGGCTCGTCGAGTTCATCATGCTCGGCAACGTGGCGCTGCGCGCGCGCAGGCTGCTGAAGTGGGACGGCCCGGGCATGAGGTTCACGAACGCTCCGGAAGCGGACCGCTACCTGAAGGAGACCTACCGATCGGGCTGGGAGCTGCCGGTCTAGGGAGGAACGAGATGAGCCTGAAGCAGCACGCCAGCCGTCGTCAGTTCATCACCAGCACCGCGTCGGCCGTGGCCGCCGCGACCATCCTTCCCCGCCACGTGCTCGGCGGCCCCGGTTTCGTGGCGCCGAGCGACAAGGTGAACGTCGCCATCATCGGTGTCGGCGGCCAGGGGATCAGCAACCTGCACTCGCTGTTCGAGGAGAGAAGCTGCCAGGTCGTCGCGATCGCCGACCCGTGCGAGGAGTGGGACCTCAGCTCTTTCTACTACGGCGGCAAGGCTGGCCGACGCCCCGTCAAGGCGGAGGTCGAGGCCCACTACGCCTCGAAGACACCGAACTACAGGTGCGCCGCGTACGAGGACTTCCGGGTGATGCTGGAGAAGGAGAAGGCGATCGACGCCGTCCTGATCGCCACCCCGGACCACCTCCACGCCTACATCGCGATCACGGCAATGAGGGCCGGCAAGCACGTCTACTGCGAGAAGCCGCTGACCCACAACATCGCCGAGGCCCGCGCCGTGGCCCGGGTGGCGAGCGAAACGGGCGTCGCCACGCAGATGGGCAACCAGGGCCGCTCGAGCGAAGGGCACCGCCAGACCGTCGAGTGGATCGCGGACGGCGCGATCGGACAGGTGCGCGAGGTGCACGCCTGGACGAGCGCGGGCGACTTCGCCCACGGCCGGGGACGCCCCGCCGGCACGCCGGACGTGCCCCGGGGCCTGAACTGGGACCTGTGGCTCGGGCCGCGCGAGGCGCGCCCGTACCACCCCGCCTACGCGCCGTTCAACTGGCGCGGTTGGTGGGCCTTTGGCGGCGGTGCCATGCCCGACATGGCGGTGCACCACCTCGACCCGGCCTTCGACGCGCTGGAGCTCGACTCGCCGCGGACCGTCGAGGCCAGCGCCCCCGGCCTCGACGCCGAGGTCTGCTCCACCGGCGTGATGGCGACCTACCGCTTCGCGGCCCGCGGCAACAAGGCCCCCGTCTCCGTGTTCTGGTACGACGGCGGCCTGCTCCCGCCGACGCCGCCCTCGATCGACCCGGACGATCCCAAGCAGCGGCTGGGAGAGGACGACGACGGCATCCTCTTCGTCGGCGAGAAGGGCTTCATCACCTGCGCCGGCTGGTCGGGAATGCCGCGCCTGCTGCCGCTCGAGCTGCACCGCCACTACAAGCGCCCAGCCAAGACGCTGGCGCGGGTCGAGGGGCACCACGCCGACTGGCTGCAGGCCTGCAAGGGCGGCAGGCCGGCCAGCGGCAACTTCGGCTACGGCGCCCGGCTCGTCGAGCTCATCCTGCTCGGGAACGTGGCGCTGCGCACGCGCAAGCTGCTCGAGTGGGACGGCCCGAACATGAAGGCAACGAACGCGCCCGAGGCGGACCGGTACCTGAGGGAGCCGAACCGCGCGGGCTGGGAGCTGCCCGCCTGAAGCCGGGCCACACGCTCACGGGCCGACCGGCGTCGTCTGGTCCGCCTGGATCTCGGCCCGCGAGAGGGCCCGGCTGTAGAGGCGCACGTCGTCGATCAGTCCCGAGAAGTACTCGCTCGCGACCGTGCTGCCGCCGATGCGCAACGGGTTCGTCGACGTGGTGACGGCGCCCGTCCGCGCCTGCGTCGTGACGAGCGCCCCGTTGACGTACAGCGCGAGCGTAGCGCCGTTGTAGGTCAGGGCCACGTGGCTCCAGGCGTTCAGGGCCAGCGCCGACGTGCCGGTGACGGTCCGGTTCGTGCTCGCGATGCGCACGGTGCCGTTGGGCCGTGACGCGCCGGAACTGCGGGCGTAGAGGGCGTACGACAGCCCGGTCGAGCGCTCCTTCACGAGCACGGCGCGCGTGCCGCTGTTCGACGCGGGGCGCACCCAGGCCTCGAGCGTCAAGCCCGTGGCGAGATCGAGCGATGCCGCGCTCGCCACCGTCACGAGGTTGCTCGTCCCGTTGAACGAGAGCGCCTTGCCGAACTTGCCGGTCGTGACCCAGGTCGCGCCGGAGACGGTCCCGCTGTTGCCGCGGCCGGAGGCGTCCGCCACCGTCGCGCCCGAGCCCTCCTCGAAGGCGTAGGCAG
>JBGASI010000457.1:0-4074 GCA_044229815.1 Vicinamibacteria bacterium
ACGAGGACGCGCAGCCCGGGGGCATCCCGGCGCGCCGCCGTCAGCACCCGGAGGTTGGCCGCGTCGTCGGAGCCGCCCTCGACCACCCGGCCGTCGCGGAGGAGCGCGAAGGCGTAGTTCACGTGGGTCAGCTTGGCGCCCGCGATCGCCCCGGCTTGCAGCGGCCCGTCGTGCGGGAACACGTACCCGACGATGACCGGACGGGCGGGCGACGGTCCGGCCGCGTGAGCGCCCGCCGCCGAGAGGCCCAGCCAGGCGGCGACGCAGACTGTCCGTCGGCTCGCCAGCGCTTTCATCCGCACCCGGCGATTGTAGCCGCCCGCGCCCTCAGGCCGCCGAGGCGCGGCGCGACTTCGCGATCAGGCCGACGCCGAGGGCGACCAGCAGCAGCGGCCACAGGGTGTCGAAGCGCATCCACCAGGGCCAGCGCAGCCAGTCGAAGTTGTGCGCCAGCCAGAGGGCGCCGACGAGCACCAGCACCGAGCCGACCGCCATCTGCGCGGCCGCGGGCTCCGGCGCGGCGGAGCGGACGTCGGCCGCCAGCCGCTCGCCGGCCTCGCGCACCGCGGCGAACCCGGGCGGGGGCGCGGCCACCCCGTCCTGCAGCACGACGGCGTCCCGGCGGGGCATCACGAACCAGCAGGCCACGTAGAAGAGCAGCCCGAGCCCGTGGACGAAGGTCAGCAGCGCGAACCCCACGCGCACCAGGACAGGGTCCACGTCGAGGTACTCGCCGAAGCCGGCGGCGACGCCGCCGACGATCCCGCGCTGCGGGTCCCGCATCAGCCTTCTGGGCACCTGTTCCTCCCGGGCGGCAGCGCCCGCACACGGTTCTACGAGGCGGGGGGGCCGCGGGTTCGATCGCTTTCGGGGGCGCGCCCCCCGGCCTCAGACGGAGAACGGCGCGGAGGTCGTCTCGGGCGGGACGCCGATCGGGGTCGTCGGCCGGCTGGACGGGTCGGTGTCGTCGCCCGTCCCGTCGCGCCGGAAGGCGCGGAACACCAGCAGCGCCGCGCCGAGCAGGATGCGGTCCGAGTCCTGCAGGGCGACCGGCCCCGAGACGCGCTCGTTGTTGCGGAAGGTGCCGTTCCGGCTACCGCAGTCCTCGATCGTCGCACCGCCGTCGTTCACGCGGACGAGGGCGTGCCGTCTCGAGACGCTCGTCTGGTCCACGCGCACCGTGGCCTCGAACGTGCGGCCCAGCAGGTTGTCGCCCGAGTGGAGCACGATCTCCTTGTTCCCGAGGACGACCCTGTACTCGTAAGGCACGCCGGCTCCGTCGGGCCCGTCCGACTCCATCCAGGCCGTGCCGCAGAACGCGTACCCGAAGCGCGTCACGGTGCGCACGAAGCGCGGGTCCCGCGGGTCGTCCTCGAGCGCCTCGCGCAGGCGGTGGATCAGCACGGGGAGGTTCACCTCGGCCACGAACGTGTCGGGCCACAGGCGATCGTGGATGGCCGTCTTGGAGACGGCGTTGGGCCGGCGCTCCACGAGCAGTTCGAGCAACTCGAGCGCCTTCGGCGCGAGATGAACCGGGCGCCCGCCCCTCAGGAGTTGGCGGGCTTCCGTGTCGAGTACGAACCCCTCGAGTCGAATCCGCGTCATGCAGGCCCAGGCTAGATTACGACATTGGCAGCAATTACAGCGGCGCAATCACGTCGGCAAACGAAAACCAATCTCGGTGCTCCAACGGATTGGAGACTAGTCCCTCCGGACCTCGACGGGCGCGCCCTCGTAGCGAACCGTCCGGTCGGCCCTGGGCGTGAACGAGAAACCCACCGGCTTCGCCGGCTCGACGAAGACCACCTCGAACGTGCGCTCGACGGCCATCCCGGGGAACTCCCCCTCGCGCTTGCCGATCCTCAGCGTGTGCTTCGCCTCGTCCCAGACGAGCGGGATCCGGCTGAAGGCGCCCTTCTCGTAGCCGTAGCTGAGCCCGTCGTCCTCGTACAGCGTGAAGGCCCCGTCCCGGCCGGTGTAGACGTAGACGGTCAGCGGGTCGGCCGGCTTCTCTCCGGTCCACTGCAGCTCGGGCCCGAACGGTACGATCGCGCCCTCGCGGACGTGGACGGGGATCGCGTCGTACGGCGCCGGCGCGTCGATCGCGCGGCCGCCCTCGGCGCGCGCGCCCGTCCAGAAGTCGTACCAGCCGCCCGCGGGGAGATAGACCTCGCGGCGGCGCGCCTGGTGCTCGCTCACCGGGCTCACCAGGAAGGCCGGGCCGAAGAGGAACTGGTCGGCGCTGCGGGCGGCGCGCGCGTCCCCGGGGAAGTCCATCACGAGCGGTCTCAGCATGGTCCCGGCCTCGAGCGTGACCGCGCCGGCGAGCGAGTAGAGGTACGGCAGCATCCGGTAGCGCAGGCGGTCGAACTTGAGCTGGGCCTGGTAGGCCGGGTGCGCCTCGCCGCCCAGCTCCCACATCTCGCGCCGCGGCGACTCGCCGTGCACGCGGGTCAGCGGGACGAAGGTGCCGAACTCGAACCAGCGCGCGTTGAGCTCGCGCCACTCCTCGACATCCGCCGCCGCGGCGTCCTTGCGCGAGAAGCGCGTCGGGACGGCGAAGCCGCCGATGTCCATCGTCCAGTACGGCAGCCCCGAGACCGAGAAGCCGAGCCCCGCCGCGATCTGCTGGCGCAGCGCGCTCCAGGTCGAGGTGAGGTCGCCCGACCAGGTCGCCGCCGCGTAGCGCTGCTGACCGGCGAAGGCCGAGCGCGTCAGGATGAAGACCCGCTGTCCCGGCGCCGCCGCGCGCTGGCCCTCGTAGACGCCCTGGCTGTTCAGGAGCGGGTAGGCGTTGAGGACGCGGGCGCCGCTGCCCGCCGCGGTCGGGTGCATGTGGGCCCGCCCGGCGGCGAGGTCCGGCGTCGGCAGCAGGTCGGGCTCGGTCGCGTCCATCCACCAGGCGTCGACACCGCGGCGGAACAGGTCCCGCTCGACCTGGCTCCAGAAGAGGGAGCGCGCGCCCGGGTTGAACGCGTCGTAGAAGGCGTACGGATAGCCGGGGCCGACCCAGTCCTTGAAGCCGGAGCGCAGGGTGGTCTCGTACAGGAAGCCCCGCGAGCGCATCGCCTCGAAGTTCTCGCTGCCCGGGTAGAACTTGCCCCAGACCGAGAGCATCAGGCGGGCGTGGCGGGCGTGGATCGCCTGGACCCAGCCGTCGGGGTCCGGGAAGCGCGCGGGATCGAAGCGGTGGGAACCCCAGGCGTTCTCGGGCCAGTAGAACCAGTCCTGCACGATGTTGTCGAAGGGGATGCGCCGCGAGCGGAAGCCGTCCACCGCGTCCAGGCTCTGCTGCTGGGTCTCGTAGCGCTGCCGGCTCTGCCACAGGCCGAAGGCCCACTTCGGCATCATGGGCGCCTCGCCCGTGAGCCGGCGGTAGCCGGCCACGACGCGGTCGAGCGCCGGGCCGTAGACGAAGTAGTAGTCGACCCCGTCGCCGACCTCCGACCACAGCGAGGTCGAGCGCTCGGCGGCCGGCGGCTTCCACAGCAGCCGCACCGTCTCCATCCCCTGGTCCTTCCACCACTCGACGCGCAGCGCGTGGCGGCGGCCCTTCACGAGCGACACGCGCGCGAGGTCGATCCAGGGCAGCCAGCCCTGGCGCCAGTGGTCGGCCACGAGCTTCCCGTCGACCCACATCCGGATGCCGTTGTTCGAGTAGAGCTGGAAGAGGTGCTCGCCCGTCACCTCCGGCACCACGGAGCCTTCCCAGCGCACGCTGACCGGCCCCTCGGCGGGCAGCGCGGGGTGGATCAGCAGGTTCGCCTGCTTGGCGCCGCCGGCCACGGCCACGTCGATCTTCGGGTCCACCCGGGTCGCGACCGCCTGCGTGAAGCCCGTGCCCGGGAAGTAGCTGCCCGTCAGCCCACCCGGCCGGCCGGCCGCGTCGAGGAACTGACCCGGCGGCACGGGTGCCCACGGGCGCAGGTCCCCGAAGCGCGTGTACGAGGTGTTGTCCCACAGGATCCCGTAGCCCCGGCTCGAGACGAGGAACGGCACCACGACGGTCGCGTTGCGCTGCCACAGGTCGAGGTCGTAGCCCTTGAGGTCGACGAGGCCGAGCTGCTGCTGGCC
>JBGASI010000458.1:0-4066 GCA_044229815.1 Vicinamibacteria bacterium
GGCCACTGGACGCAGTCCCTGAAACTGATCGACCCCGCGGCCGTCGAGTCTGCCCGGCTTGGACGCGCCGTGGCCTTGCGCGGCACGACGCTGGCCGTCGGCGCTCCGGGTGAAGGGGTCGACGGCCATGTGCACGTGTACGAGAACGTCAGCGGGATCTGGATCCAGCGCGCCCTGGTGACCCCGACGGACCCGGGTGGCCATGCCTTCGGTACGTCTGTCTCGCTGGACGCCGGGCAGTTGCTCGTCGGCTTCGACGGCTACGGTTCCGGTCGCGCCGAGCTGCGCGTCGAATCGGGTGGCCTGTGGAGCCCGGGCGCCACCCTGACGCCTCCGAGCCTCGATCCCTACATCCCATCCGCGGCAATTGCCCTGGCGGGCAACACGGCTGTCGTCGGCGTGTCCAGCCAGCAGCAGACCGGCGGCGCCTGGGTCTGGACGGGATCGGGCGGCACCTGGACCCTCGAGGCGACCCTCGACAACCCCGGCAGCGCCAGGGGCGACGCGTTCGGCCGGGCGATGGCGATCGACGGCCAGACCCTCGTCGTCGGCGCCCCGGACGACGACACGATCGCGGGCCGCGGGTCGGGTGCGGCCTATGTCTTCGAGCACACCGTCGCCGGTTGGACCTTGCGCCAGAAGCTTGTGCCTCCCGCCGGCTGGACGTCGAGCGGGTTCGGATCGAGCGTGGCCGTCTCGGGCGACCGACTGGTGGTCGGCGCACCCGGTAGCCCCTCGGGGTCGTACATCGGCCGGGTGCTCGCGTTCACGCGCGCCGCCGGCGTCTGGACCCAGACTGGGGAGTTGACGGTCGCCGGATCCTGGTATTCAGGGTTCGGCGCGGCCGTGAGCCTGAACGCAGCGCACCTGCTCGTCGGCGCGCCCGATGAGGACGCGTCTTCCGCCTGGGAGGTGGGTGCGGTCTACGCGTTCGAGAACGTCGCCGGCCAGTGGAACCAGACACAGAAGTTGACGCCGGCGTCCGGCGAGTCGGGCAACCGCTTCGGCTCGGCCATCGCGATCTCGCCGTCGGGCCTGTGGGCAGTGATCGGCGCACCAGGGGCGGCCTCGGCCGAGATCCTGAGCCTGGCCGGGGGAACCTGGACACCCCAGCGAATCGTCTCCACGGACCGGCCCTCCGACCCGAGATCGTTCGGCCGGGCGGTGTCCATGACCGACACGCTCACCTTCGTGGGAGAGCCGTGGGCCCGTCTGGATGTCGGCACGGGTGTCTTCTACGACGCCGGGACCGTCTCCGTCTTCAGTAACTCCGGCGGCGCCCGACAGACCCTGCGTCCAGGCAGGCACGATTCGTACTCCTACTTCGGCTCGGCGCTCGCTACCGATGGGGGCACACTGGCAGTCGGCGCACCTGGCTCGAGCCCGTCGGGGGCCGTGCACATCTTCGAGGAGGTGGGCGGCACGTGGGCGCCGGCCACCATCCTCCAGGACCCGGCCACGGGCGCGGACGGCGGGTTTGGAGCCTCCCTGGCTGCTTCCGCCGGCCTCCTGGTGGTGGGCCAGCCTGCTGCCGACACAGCTGCCCGCAACGCCGGCGCGGCGTACGCCTTCGCGCCCTCCGCCTCCGACCTGGGCATCACGCTGACGGCCCCCGCGACCGCGGCCCAGGGCAGCCTCGTCACGGTCGGCGTCAGCCTCACGAACTCCGGCCCGAATCCCGTCGCCGGAGCGGCCTTCCGCCTGACCTTCGACGCGGGCCTGGTTCCCCAGGACGGTGCCTCACCCTTCCCCGGCTCGACCTACTGCTCGACGACCGGCACGGTCGTCACGTGCTCGGTGCCGGCTCTCGCAGTGGGCACGACCCAGGTCGTCCAGATCACGCGGGTGGCGACGGCGGCGGGCAACTCGTCGGTCCTTGCCCAGGTGCTGTCGGCGGACGCCAATCCCGCGAACGACTCCGCCGCGGCGAGCGTCGGCGTGACCCCGTCCACGGCCGACGTCTCCCTCTCGATCCTCGGCTCGAGCTACGCGCGGGTCGGCGAATGGCTCAGCTTCAGCGTTCGCCTGTCGAACGCAGGCCCGTCCGCTGCGGCCGGTCTTCAGGTCTCGCTGCCGACGCCGACAGGCCTCGTGTTCGAATCCCTGTCGGGCTGTGATCCGGCCAACTGTCGCGTCGCTCGACTGGACGTCGGCGAGATCACGTGGATCGACGCGCTGTACGCGGTGCCCGCCGCCTATGCCGGCCCGGCACCGATCGTCTTCTCGGCCTCGGTCACGACCGCCTCGCAGGATCCCCAGCCGGCCAACAACCAGAGCAGCGTCTCGACACCCTTCGTCCCGCCGCCGACGCCGCTCGACTACTACACCGTCACCCCTTGCCGACTCTACGACTCGCGAGCGGGCGGCGGAGCGCCGCTGGCCGGTGGCAGCACGCTCCTGTTCCAGGCGGCGGACCATTGCGGCATCCCGTGGAGCGCCCGCGCCCTCGCCCTCAACGTCACGGTCACCGGCGCAACCGCGGCAGGCAACCTCCGCGTCTACCCCGGCTACTCGCCTGTGCCCAACGCCTCGACCATCAACTTCACGGCCGGGGTGACGCGCGCCAACAACGCCGTGGTTGGCCTCAGCCCCAACGGATATCTGGCGCTGTTCGCCTCGACCGGCACCTCCGTGCACGTGATCCTCGACGTGGCCGGCTGCTTCCAGTAGGGGCGCGCTCGCGAAGCCACTCGAGGGCGGCGCGGCGGCGGAAGGCCTGCTAGGATCGGTCCTCTTTCCCGGAGGATCGATGAGCCGACGCCTCGCGTTGACCGCCGTTCTGCTGCTCCAGTCCCTTTCCGGGAAGGCCGCGCCTGCGCCCGCGACCGGCGGCGACGGGGCGTGCGCCGCGTGCATCCGCGCGCACATGGAGTTCCTGGCCTCGGACGCGCTGCGCGGGCGCGGGAGCGCCACGGCGGACGAGTGGATCGCGGCCAGCTACCTCGCGGCGCAGCTGCGGCTCGTCGGCGTGCAGCCCGGCGCGGCGGACGGCGGCTTCCTGCAGCGGATCGACCTCGTGGAGCAGCCGCTGCGCGAGGCGCCGAGCCTCGCGTTCGCCGGCACGCGCTTCCGGCACGGCGCCGGGGTCCAGGCGTTCCGCATCAGCGGCAGCGTCGCGGGGCCCCTGCGCAAGGTGACGGCGGCCGAGGCGGCCGCGCGGGTGAAGCCGGGCGACGTGGCGCTCGTCCTCCCGGCGGCGGACGGGGCGATGGGCCCGGTCCTGCAGGCGGTCCGCGCGGCGCTGAAGGCGGGGGCGGTGGCCGTCCTGCTGCCGGAGTCGGGCGGGCCGCTGCGGGCGACGGGGACCCGGCAAGCGCGGATGGAGCTGCGGCGCAAGGACGCGCCGGCGCCCACCGAGAACATCGTCGCGCTGGCGGACGCGGCCGCGAGGGCGCTGCGCGCGCAGGAGGACGGCACCCCCGTCGAGTGGAGCGTGCCGCTCGACGAGGCGCGCACGCGGCCGACCTGGAACGTGGTCGGCCGCATCGACGGCGAGCGCGCGGACGAGGTCGTCCTGCTCTCGGCCCACCTCGACCACCTCGGCGAGTGCCCGCCGGTCGACGGCGACGCCGTCTGCAACGGGGCCGACGACGACGCCTCGGGCACGACGGCGGTGATGGAGATCGCCCGCTGGCTCGCGCAGTCGGGACACCGACCGCGGCGCAGCGTCGTCCTCGCCCTGTTCGGGAGCGAGGAGATCGGCGGCCACGGCTCGACCGGCTTCCGCGACAGCGGCCTCGTGCCCCTCCCGAGCATCCTCGCCAACCTGCAGTTCGAGATGATCGGCCGCCGGGACAAGGCGGTGCGCGACGACGAGCTTTGGCTGACGGGGTACGACCGATCCGACCTCGGAGCGGCGCTCGCGGCCCACGGGGCCCGGCTGGTGGCCGACCCGCACCCGGAGCAGAACTTCTTCCAGCGCTCCGACAACTTCGGCTTCGCCCGCGCCGGCGTCGTGGCGCACACCGTCTCGAGCTACGGCCTGCACGCCGACTACCACAAGCCGAGCGACGAGCTGAAGGCGATCGACTTCGACTACATGACCCGCGCGATCGGCTCGCTCTTC
>JBGASI010000019.1:0-18537 GCA_044229815.1 Vicinamibacteria bacterium
GGGACGACCCACAGCTGCGAAGCCGCCACCTCGCCCGTCGAGGACGTGGCGCGGCTGACGTAGACCGCGTCGAGCGTGCCCGGGTAGCAGGCGCGCCGCACCGACACCGTCTCGGGCGCTTGGCCGGCGAAGGGGAACGACAGGCCCATCACGCCGCCCGCCAGCACCGCGCCGGCGCCGACGAGCGCCGCGAGGATCACGACCAGCACCAGCTTCGTCTTCGACATCTCACCCTCCAAGCGGCAGGCGCCCGGGGGCGGGACCGATTCATGGCCTGGGACATGGCCTGGCAGGAGGGGGGGTGTCCGTAAGTTGGTGGACCGCGCGAGGCTCGAACTCGCGACCTCCTGATTGCGAATCTGATTCCGCTCTCTCTGACGCTCTCCCACGTTCTCTAAGTCCGCTTCACCATTGAAGCGGAGTCTCTCACGCTCTCCTACGTTCCCCCACCTTCCACGGGTCGGCATGGCCTACAGGCCATGAGGCCGTCCCTCCTCCGCCTGAATCTCCCGCGCCTCTTCCTCCAGGTCCTCGCTCAGCAGAAACCCGCCCTGCTCGCTCCGCCCAACGGCTGGAGAGATGCCCGCTACGATCAGCCTGCGCAGCCGGCGCACCTCCGCGGCGAGGCGCTCCACGGCTCCCTCCTCGTCGAGCACCGATCCGCAGTAGATGCACAGGCCAGAGTTGTCTGGGTCGTCATGCTGCGTGCCGCGACTCGGGATGCACGCCTGATCGACGCGCTCGATCCGCTCCAGTTCGGCCTCGGTGATCCGATCGCTCATGCTCCACCTCTCACCATCGGCAGCACCCTGGCCGTCCCGCCCTCGCGCGTGCGCAGGCGCTCCAGCCACGCCGCCCAGGCGACGAGCGCCGCCCGCCGCTCCGGCAGCAGTTCGGCCCGGTCGTAGATTTTCGTTGCGGAAGGCCCCGGCATCGTGTGCCCGAGCAGCAGGCTCACCACGTGCCGCGCCACGCCCAGGTCCTCGATCAGGTGCGTGGCCACCGTGTGCCGCAGGCCGTGGATCGTCCACCGGGCGACGGCCGCGCGCGGCTGGCCGGATGCCCGCTGCGCCGCCTGGGCGGCTCGCTCGACGCGCGCGCGCAACCAGGTGCGCCACCGGCCCGCCCAGCTCGCCGGGCGATCAGAGCGGACGCTCCCGTGCCCGGCGGGGAAGAGGCAGGCTCCGGTCGTTGCCTCGAGGCGCCGGCGGACGATCGCCACCGCGGCCGCCGACAGCGGCACCACGTGCGCGCGCCCGCTCTTCGACCTGGTCGCGGGCACCACCCACCGCGGCTCCTGCCCGTCGAGG
Source organism: Vicinamibacteria bacterium (assembly GCA_044229815.1). GTDB lineage: Bacteria > Acidobacteriota > Vicinamibacteria > Fen-336 > Fen-336 > DATBSL01. The sequence goes on from JBGASI010000019.1 coordinate 1,311, forward strand.
TCTTCGAACTCGGCCCGGCGCGCGCCCAGGGCCGCGTCGCGCCGCACGCCCGTGAGCAGCAGCAGCAGCGTGGCGTCGGCGTAGAGCGGGTAGCGTCGGGCGCCGCGCTCGATCGCCCGCAGGAGCGCCCGGAGCTCGGCCGTCGAGAGGATGCGGTCGTTGCTGCGGGGCTCGTGCGGCAGCGCCAGGCCGGCGCAGGGGTTCGTCTCGACCAGGTCCTCGCGCAGGCCCCAGGAGTAGGCCCGGCGGAGCACGGCGAAGGCGTGGTTCGCCACCCACCCCGACCTCGGCGTGATGCCGCGCATCCACGCCCGCACGTCGGCGCGGCGCAGGTGGGCGGCCGGTCGGTCGCCGATCGCCGGCAGGATCTCCACCTTCAGGATACGGTCCCACTCCCGCCGCGTGCTCGGCCGCAGCGTCAGGGCCTTCAGGCAGTCTGCCACCAGGGTCCCCACCGTCAGGTCGGCGGCGCCGGGCGGGCGCGGCTCCTCGCCGCGGGCGAGCTGCTCGCGCACGTCGCGTGCGCGCTCCCGGGCCGCGGCCAGCGTCATCTGGCTCGCCTTCCCGATCGTCACCCGGCGCTTCGCCCCACGCACCCAGGCCGCCACGGCGTACGTCCGGGCTCCGGCGCCGCCCACGCGCAGCACCAGGCCCGGCAGGAGCGCGTCGGTGTAGTCGGTCTGCCGGCCCTGCAGCGGTGCGAGCGTGCGGACGTTCGTGGCGGTCAACCGGACGCGCGGCATGGGTGGAAGCTACGCGCCCGGTGCACGAGGCGCAAGGGTCACTGTCGCGCCTCTTGGCTCCCGCCGCTAGCTCTTCGGCTTCGCCATCTCGTCGACGGCCCGCGCGAGCACGTAGGGCAGCACGCCCAGCCCCATGGCGATCGCGGCGCCCGCGGCCTCCTGTGGGGCACCGTTCGCGCCGAGCACCGAAAGAACGAGCACGCACCCGCCGACGAACGCGCCGACCATCGCCACACCCCAGAAGAGCTTGTGCATCGCCTGACCTCCGGGGCGGAGGCTATCCCGCGCCCCGGGCCCGGGCATGGTCCAAACGGACGGTTTCGGAAAAACCAAGGACCTTGGCCGTGGATCGCGCGGCTCATCGCGGACCTTCCGCGGTACTGCTCGCGGCGAGGATGCACTCCCGAGAGGAGGGCCGTCCTGGACCGAAAGAAGATCGCCGAGCTGCTCCTAGCCGTCGCCGCCCAGCAGGCGGCCGCAGCCGAAGCCCTCACCGCCGCGGCGCGCGCCCTGCGAGTTGGTCAAGGGTCCGACGGATGCGGCGAGACGCCTCCTCGCCCCGAAGGAGCACGTTCTTCGCCTCCTCGACGAGCGCGTCCTCTGGGCCCAGGAAGAACATCGCGAGGCGGTGCGGGTCGGTCTTCCCGGGCACGTCCAAGCCACGAATGACCCGCAAGAGGGTCGCCACGCTCATCGAGGCCACCCCAGTCTCGTAGTTGCTGATCGAGTTCTTGGCCACAGCAGGCTCCATCTTTTCGCCGAGTTCCTGCTGAGTTAAACCTTGGGCCTCTCGCCACTTACGTATTAGGGAGGCCTCTGGCGTGGGCACGTCGCATTCTCCTCCCCCTGTCCTGCGCCCTTCAAGTCAAGGATCTGTGTACTTTTCTATTGACAGGACTAACACAAGGTCATAGATTCCGAACATGAACAGGGTGCTGGAACTCAGAACCGAGCGCGGCCTGAAGCAGGTCGACCTGGCCAGCGCCGCGGGGATCTCGCTCGCCTACGTCCGACAGCTCGAGTCCGACGATCCCTCGACTCCGACGCTCAACGTCGCCCGGCGTCTCGCCGCGGCCCTTTCGTGCAGCGTCGACGACCTCTTCCCGGCCGCTCCGTCCGCGTCGTCCGACTCCGCCGCCTGACCCGTCCCGAAGGAGCCCCCCATGTCCTGCATGAAGCAGCACGCCGCCGACCTCGTCGAGCAGAACCTGGACGACACGATCTGGGACGCCGAGATCGCCGCCGGCGCCTCCGCCCCGGCCGCGCTGGTCCTGGTGGCCCGCGAAGTCGCGCCCGCCGCGTCCGACCTCGAGTTGCAGCGCGCGGCGCTGGCGCTCGCCGTGGACGCCGGGTGTATGGACCGCTTCCAGCCGCTGCAGCTGCAGTAGGCCGCGCCATGGGAGCCCTCAAGACCGTGTCTCCGATTCGCAGCTCACACCCGGAAGATCGGCTCTCGGGCGATCGCCGGCGAGGGCTGGGTGCGTCCGACCTGACCCCGGCCGCCGAGCCGATCCGCGACGCCCTGGCGCTGCGGCACCCGGAGTGGGACCCGCGCCGCCCGACCGTGCTGGACCTCGCCGCGGAGGCCCTGGCGCCGATGCACGCGCGCCTGGTGGGCCGCGTGGCGAAGCTGGAGGCCCTGCGCCCGGCGAAGTACGTGCGCGAGGCCCTGCGCGGCGAGCGCGCCCTGGCCGTCGAGGACCTGGCGCTCCTGGCTCTCGACGAGCCCGACGCCCTGGTGGCCGGGCTCGAGGTGCTGGCGGCCGCCGCCGGCTACCGCCTCGAGCCGCTGGAGGAAGGCCGCGCGACGGTGGGGCAGTCGGCCGGCGACTTCGCCATGGCGTCGGCCAGCGTCCAGAACGAGGTGACGCGCGCGATCGAGGACGGCGAGATCGACCCCGACGAGCGCCAGCGGATCCGCACCGCGCTCGACGTAGCGAAGTCCCAGGCGGCCGCACTCGAAGCCGCCCTCGCGCGCGCGGAGCGGCGCCGATGAGCCTCGACCTGTCTCTCACGTTCGCCGGGCACCGCGTCCGGATGGTCGGGACCCCGGAGCGGCCGGAGTGGATCGCGAAGGACGTCTGCCGCGTGCTCAGCCTGACGACACACAATGCCGGTCAGGGCGTCCCGGACGGCGAGAAGGGTCACTGCGCTCTAGTGACCCCTGGTGGGCCGCAGGACTTCGTCACGGTGACCGAGGCGGGCCTCTACCGCCTCATCAGCCGCAGCCGCAGGCCGGCGGCGGCGCGCTTCCAGTCCTGGCTTTTCGGCGAGGTGCTCCCCTCGATCCGGCAGCACGGGTGCTTCCCGCCGCCCGCGGCCGACACGCGCGAGCAGCAGCTCGCCAGCGCCGTCCTGCTCGCCCAGGAGGTCCTCGCCGAGCGTGACGCGCGCCTCGCGGTGGCCGAGCCGAAGGCCGCCGCCCTCGACGCGCTCGCGGAGTCGGACGGGGAGTGCTCGCTGCAGGACGTCGGTCGCCACATGGGAACCGGTCCGAACCTCATGATCTGGCAGATGGAAGAGGACGGCGTTCTCTTCCGCGGCACGCACGGCACGCTGACGCCGCACGCGCAGTGGATCGAGGCGGGCTACTTCCGATTCGTGACGACGCCGCCCGACGAGAAAGGCCGGTCCTTCGGTCAGACGAAGGTGACGAGGCGCGGGCTAGCGTGGCTCGCGGTGCGCTACCGCGGACAGCGGCACGCCGTTCGACGAGCCCTTTCCGGCGCGCCCGAGCAGGTGCAGCGCGGAGCAGGCCATTGATCGACACCCGCCGCCGCCAGATCTCTCCCGCGGCCCCGGAGCCAAGGGCGGCTAGCCTGCTCCGTCCGCGCGACGCCTCCGAGTACCTCAGCGTCGGCGTCAGCACGTTCTACCGGCTGCGCCGCGCCCCTGGGTTCCCCTCGCCGGTCGAGGTCCCGGGCCTCTCCGCGCCGCGGTATCGCCGCGAGGACATCGACGCCTGGGTTCGCGGGCGCCAGCCGAAGAAGGGAGCCGCCGCGTGACCGACCTCTCGACCGACTACGAGCAGACCCTCCCGAACCGCTTCGAGGCGGTGTCCCAGGTGGCGCTGGGCTCCGTGCTGTGGGTCTACGCGCGCGGCTGGTGGCGCCGGGCCCGGGTGGTGCGGGTGGCCCGTACGCGCGTCACGGTGCGCTACGCGATCCACGCCGGTGGGGTGCTGCGCGAGAGCCTGTCCTGCCTCGGCCAGCTGCGCCGCCACACCGCCGACTCGCGCCACATCCAGACGACCGCGGCGCCGGAGCTCGGCCAGTGAGCGCCCCCGAGCCGGTCGTCTCGGTTCGGGTGACGCCTGCGGAGCTGGCGCAGCTGCGGCGCGCGCTGCACGAGGTGCGCGCGCTCGAGACAGGCGACTTCGACCAGATCGGCGCCGACTACGGCATGCGCTGGATGAACGCCGCGGCCGCCCTGGCGAACGACGTGGAGGAGCTGCTCGAGGCGGTGCGCCAGCGGACGCGCCCGCTGCTCGCCGAGGTCGACCCGCGGCCTGGTGACGTCGCGATGCACCTCGGGGGTGCGCGGTGACGGTCCACGTGTTCACGCCGTCCGCCAGCGCCGCGCGCGACCGCGTGACGGCCCTGGAGCTGGCCGAGCTGGACCGCCGCATCGAGGCCGCGCGCCGCGAGGACACGCTGCGCCAGATCCGCGAGGCGATCCGCCCGCGCATCCTTCGCGCTCGTCGTCGGCAGGCGCTACGGCGGGCTGTCGACGCGCTTGTCAGCACGCAGGGCGGGCTGCTGCTCATGGCGCTGCTGTTCGCGCTGATCGCCGCGGTCCTGCGCTACGCCGACCAGATCGACGGGTGGGCGCGATGAGCGGGCACACGGCCGACTGCGCCCCGATCGCGATGGGTGTCGTCGCGGGCCTGCTGATCGCCGCAGGTGTCGGGCTGCCGGTCGGTTGGCCTGAGGTCTGCGCCTCGCTGCTGCTGGCCGGCGCGATCGACCTCGCCGCGCGTCGGAGCGTCAGGTGAGCGGCTCGCGGCGGCTGGCGTCGGCGCTCGTCGTCTGGCTCACGTTCCACCTGCCGGGCGGAGCGACGTGGATCATCCGGCAGGAAGCGGTCGTCTCCGTCGTGCAGGACAAGCGCACGTTCTACGTCTGCACGGGCGTGGCGCAGTGCTACCCGGTGGAGTGGTCGGGCGACCTCGACGGGCTGCTCGCCTACGTCGATTCCGGGGCGACCACCGAGGACTCTCCGGACGGGAAGGCCCCGGCCGCGGAGCCGGAGCAGTGACGCCCGTGGCCGAGCGCCCGATCATCTTCGGGGTCGAGGGCGTGCGCGCCATCCTCGCGGGCACCAAGACGCAGACGCGGAGGGTCATCAAGCCGCAGCCGAACGCAGGTACGAATGGCCGAATGGTGACGCTCGGTGGTGCCTCTTGGGGCCTGCTCGACGGCTATCTCTTGGGAGAGTGGCGCTGCCCCTACGGCGTCCCGGGTGACCGGCTGTGGGTGCGCGAGACGTGGCTGGAGCTTGACGGTCGGCATCAGCCACCGCGCTGCGCCTACCGGGCCGATCAGAAGCCCGGAGACCTTGACAGCGAGGAGATTCGCCAGGAGTACATCCGCTGCGGCTATCCCTACCGCTGGCGCCCCTCGATCCACATGCCCCGCTGGGCCTCGCGCCTGACGCTGGAGCTGACGGACGTGCGCGTCCAGCGGCTCCAAGAGATCAGCGAGCAGGACGCGCAGGCCGAGGGCGCGGTCTATTACCCCGAAATACCGCGCGGCCGATACGGAGACAACGGCACCCGTTGGCAGATGGCGGTCGTGCCGCGCGACACCGACGACTGCCTCACCTCGGCGCGCCTGGCGTTCGGAAACGCCTGGAACAAGATCAACGGCAGCAAGCGTGCCATGTGGTCGAGCAACCCCTGGGTGTGGGCCATCAGCTTTCGCCGGGTGGCGCGATGAAGCTCGCCGAGCCTCGCCGCTGCAAGACCCCGAGCTGCGGGATCGAGTTCGCGTTCACCCCTGGAGTGAACGACCCGGACTACTGCTACTTCTGCTCGCTTCGCCGCAAGCGCGAGCGCCTCGCGGCCGCGGGCGACGCCGCCCGCCACGCCGGCGAGGAGTCCAGCCGCAAGGAGCAGCCATGACCGTGCGCCAGAGCCGGCTGTTCGAGAGCCGCGTCGAGCGCGAGTTCGACCGCTGGATCGAGACCACGGACGGCCGCCGTGTGGAGGCCGAGGTGGTGAAGCGGGCGCGGCTGCTGCAGACCCGCGGGTGGCGCCACTACGGCATCGCCGCCCTGATCGAGGCCGTGCGCTACGACGCGAGCGTGAGCCTGCTCGGCGACGCCGACGGCTACCGCGTCAACAACAACCACCGCAGCCTCCTCGCCCGCCGGGTGATGGAGCGATACCCCGACCTCTCCGACTTCTTCGAGACGCGCGACCTACGTGGTCGCGTCGCGTAGGAGGACACCGTGCACGAGATCCACGAGGCGCACCGCCCCCGCCTCGACCCGACCGAGATCCACGACGACGAGGGCCTGAGCCCGGTGCTCGGCCTGGCGATCGCCGGCGCGGCGTCGCTGACCGTGCTGACGGCGATCGCGTTCGCGCTCGAGCTGCTCGGCCTGGCGGTGGTGGTGACGCTGCTGGCGGCCGCGGGCGGCTTCGCCCTGATGGTGTGGGGCCTGGAGCACCAGGCGTGAGCGTGACCGGAGGCCCCTTCCCGGCGTCGGGGCTCGACGTGCGCGATCAGCTGACGGTCGTGCTGGCTGTCGCCCGGCGCGAAGGCGTCACGATCAGCGACCGGCTGTTCAACGCTTTCGACAAGCGCAGCCTGCCGGACCAGCTGCGAGACGCGCGCGAAACGCTCCAGGCGATCGAGGGCCGGCTCTCCCGGCTCGAAGTGCAGGCGAGGACGCAACCGCATCAGCGGGGCCTCGACCTGTGAGCACCTGCAACGTGTGCGGCCGTTCGACGGGCGAGGACGGCGCCGAGGGCTGCCTGCACGTCGACGTGCCGCAGCCCTGCCAGATCGAGTTGATGCCGTGCCCGCCGGGAATAGGCCCGGCGGCCCTTGGGGAGGCTGTTAGCGGAGACACGCGACCTTCTGGTGTCAGTGGCCGGGCGGGCTCCGACGTGGGGCCCGCCCGTTACACCGGAGACGACGCGTGACGCGCTTCCGCGCCGGGAAGCTCCTGTGGGAGCCAGCCGAGGACGCGCAGCTCGCCGCCCGCTACCCCCACGAGCGCACCACCGCGATCGCCCGGGACCTGGGCCGCACCACCGCCGCGACGTACAACCGCGCGCGAAAGCTCGGCCTGGCGAAGAGCGCCGAGTACCTCGCCAGCCCGGCCGCCTGCCGACTGCGCCGCGAGGACAACGTCGGCGCCGCCTGCCGGTTCCAGGCGGGGCACGTCCCCGCGAACAAGGGGCTTCGCCGCCCCGGCTGGGCGCCCGGCCGCATGGCCTCCACCCAGTTCAAGAAGGGCGAGCGTCGCGGCGTTGCGGTGCGGCTCTACCAGCCGATCGGCACCGAGCGGTTCAGCAAGGACGGCTACCTCGAGCGGAAGGTGAACGACGACCTCCCGCTGCAGGCCCGCTGGCGCGCCGTTCACCTGGTCCTGTGGGAAGCCGCCCACGGCCCAGTCCCCAAGGGCCACGCCGTGACGTTCCTGAACGGCGACCGGCGGGACGTGCGCCTCGACAACCTCGGGCTGATCTCCCGCCGCGAGCTCATGGCGCGCAACTCGCTGCACAACCTGCCGAAGCCCCTCGTCGAGACGCTGCACATGCTCGGCGCGCTCAACCGCCGCATCCGGAGGATGGCCCGTGAAGAACCGCATCGACGACCTGCGTAACCACCTCTTCGAGACGATCGAAGGCCTGAAGGACGAGGACAAGCCGATGGACCTGGACCGCGCGCGCGCGATCGCGGACGTGGCGCGGGTGATCGTCGACTCCGCCAAGGTCGAGGTGCAGTTCCTGGAGGTGACGGGGGCGGCGAGGTCGACAGGCTTTCTTCCGGTCGAGGGCGAGGACGATCACCCGAAGCCAAGGCTCGCCGCCGGGGGCAGCCGGTCGTGACCTCGATCGAGTGGACGGATCGCACCTGGAACCCCGTCCGGGGTTGCAGCCGCGTGAGCGAGGGCTGCCGCAACTGCTACGCGGAGCGGATGGCCGCGCGCTTCGCCGGGCCTGGGGAGCCGTTCCACGGCTTCGCGAAGGTCGTGGCCCCGCGCGACGCACTCGATCGCGTGGGCGTCCGGCGCAACGGCTGGACGGGACGCGTTGAGCTGATCCCCGAGAAACTGGAAGAGCCGCTCCACTGGCGCAAGCCGGCGCGCGTGTTCGTCAACAGCATGAGCGACCTGTTCCACGAGGCGCTCTCTTTCCACGACATCGCCGCCGTCTACGGCGTCATGGCGTACAGCCCTCACACGTTCCAGGTGCTGACGAAGCGGCCGGAGCGTCGCCGCGCGTTCCTGCGCTGGATGGGCGTGCTCACGGGACCGCGTGACGCCCACGGCAACCAGCCCCTTGCCAATATGGCGACCGACCCGGTGATGGGAGCAGTGATGGCCGCTGGCGCTCGTGGTGTTCGCCTCGGATCCAGGACGCCGAGCGAGCCGGCATGGCCCCTGCCGAACGTCTGGGAAGGCGTCAGCGTCGAGGACCAGGCGACGGCGGACGCGCGCATCCCGCTGCTGCTCCAGACGCCCGCGGCGAAGCGGTTCATCAGCTACGAGCCGGCGCTCGGGCCGCTGGAGATGCTCCCGTCCTGGCTGGCGGGCTACGACTACAGCGGGGGATTGAAGCATTCCGCTCCCCGCCTCGACTGGGTGATCGTCGGCGGCGAGAGCGGCCGCGGCGCGCGGTGGTTCGACGTGGCGTGGGCGCGATCCGTCGTGGCGCAGTGCCGTGAGGCGGGCGTGTCCGTCTTCGTCAAGCAGCTCGGGGCGCGGGTCGAGTGCGACCTTTCGGAAGCCAACACCTCCTGGTTCCTCGGCACACTCCTGGGCCACACGATCACCAGCCAGACCGCCTACGTCCGCCTGAAGCACCCGAAGGGGGCCGACCCCGCCGAGTGGCCCGAGGACCTGCGCGTGAGGGAGTGGCCCGCATGAGCGCCCGCCTCGAGCAGCTCCGCGCGCACGTCGTCGAGGTCCTCGAGGACCTTCGCGGGGAGTTCTCCCGTCCCGGCGACGTGCGCCTCACCTTCATCGCGCGCTGCCCGTGGCTCGCCGACGGCGACGTCGTCGTGACCGACGACGTCCCGCGTGAGGCTATCGAAGCCCTCCGCAAGCTCTCCGAAGCCCTCCGCAAGCACGACCAGGCGACAGCCGCCGCGCCCACGCTCGACGCAGGAGGAACGACTCTATGAAGGTGCACATCATGCGGTGGGCCGTGCAGGACTGGCGGACGTCGCGCGTGCGCGCGCGCAGCGCCATGACCGGCGACCCGATGCTCCGCACCGTCTACCTGGAGGCGCTCTGGGCGCTGCACGAGCACGGCGGCGAGCTGCCGGCCGACCCGGACGCCCTGGCCGACGAGCTGATGCTCCCGGCCGACGAGATCGCCAGGTGCCTCCCGATCCTCGACGCCCTTGCCCGCCGCCCCGGGGCCCGTGGCGGCCTGGTGGTGGAGGGCGGCCTCCTCCGGAACGTCCGGGTGACGGAGGATCTGCGCCAGACGCACAACTACCTCGCCGAGCAGGCCGAGCACGGGAAGGCTTCGGCCGAGGCTCGGCGCTCGAAGCTCGGGACAGCCCAGCCGAAGGCGAGGCGCTCATCGTCCGAAGGTCAGTCGTCGCCCGCCGAAGGTACCTTCGGCCCACCTTCGGAGACTCCCGAAGGTAGGCCCATAGAACCCTCAGGGTCTCCCGAACGCCTCCCGAACCTGCCGTTGCCGTTGCCGTTGCCGTTGCCAAGCCATTGCCAAGAACGAAACCCCCCAAACCCCCCTGCTGTCGCAGGTGGGCTTTCGGCGCGAGAGACTCGCGTCGGGGATCAGCTCCCGGACGGCCGCACGGTGCTCGAGGTGGACGACCTCGGCCCGGTCGTCCTGGCGAAGCCGGAGCCACGCGGCGAGGGCGAGATCCGGCGCGCCGTCGAGCGCATCGTGGCCGTGGCCGTGGACGCGGGCATGCCCCCGCTCGACCGCGGCGGGCGCCGGCGCATCCGCGAGCGCCTGCTCGGCGGCGAAACCGAGGCCCAGCTGCGCGAGAGCTACACCCGGGCCGGCGCCGACTACCGCGCGCAGCAGCTGCCCCCGATCGAGCCCGACCGGGCCGCTGACTTCCGCGCGACGATCGCCGCGATCCGGGGCCGTACCGCGCTCCCGGCGCCGCCCGACGACCTCGGCCACGACGACGACGCGGACGAGGCACAGGCCCTGCGCCTGGTGGGCGCCGGGGGCCGGTCGTGAGCCGCCCGTGCGCGGTGTGCGGCGGGGACCACGGGACCGACGAGCCCGTGGACCGCGCCCTGATCGACTGCCTGACCGAGGCGCTGCGCCAGCGCCACAACCCAGCCGACTGCGACGACCCCGCGTGCGCGGCCTGCGAGGCGATCCAGCGGGCCGAGGAGGTGATCCGGTGAAGCTCAGCGAGCTGCGAGTGTGCGACGGGTGCGGAGGGCCGCTGTTCGTGCCACCCGCGCGGTGGTTCCAGGTGGTGCGCTCCTCGGGCGCGATCGTCAGGCCCGAGGCGATGGCGGTCCTCGAGATCGCGGACCGGTCCGGGGTGAGCATCGCCCAGGCCGAAGCGCAGATGACCAGCGCGCCCTCCGACGTCGTGGACGTCCTCGGCGACCTGGAGCCGCGCGCCGGCGCCGAGCTGTACGTGTGCGTGCGCTGCTACCACCACCGGACGATCGCCGAGGTGGTGCTGCGCCGGCAGACCGACGCCGCCGCGGCCGCCCTGCGGGCGAAGGCCTCGTGATGGGCGCGGACGAGCGGCTCAAGCGGTTGGAAGCTGCTCGCGTGCCGCCGTGGCACCCGTGGGCTCCGGCCATCCTGGCTGTGGTGGAGCAGCTGGAGCGGTGGCTCGCGAAGCGCAAGGGGACCCCGGCGTGACGCGGGGCATCCCGCACCCAAGGGTCCCGCGCAAGGCGCTCTCGCCCTCCGATCTGTGGGCGAAGGAGGCCGCCGCGGCGAAGCGCCGCGCGAGCGAGGACCTGCTCGCCTCCCAGCTGCGCGCCTACGGTCTGCCCGAGCCCGAGCGCGAGTTCCGCTTCCACCCCGATCGCATGTGGCGCGTGGACTTCGCCTGGCCCGCCTGGAAGATCGCCGTCGAGGTGGAGGGCATCACCTTCGCGGGCGGCCGCCACCAGCGGCCCGCGGGCTTCGAGAAGGACTCGGAGAAGTACAACGCCCTCGCGTCGGCCGGCTGGCGGCTGTTCCGCTACACCCCGGCTCGCGTGAAGCGGGGCTTCGCCGTGGTCGAGCTGCGCGTCGAGCTTGAGCGGGCTTCGCGGGCCCACGGAGCAGGAGGTCGCTGATGGCCTACAAGGATCCGAAGAAGCGCCTAGCGGCGCAGCGTGCGTGGCGCGCGAACCGCAAGGGTATCAAGGGGAAGGCGTGGAGGCCGGGCGGCCCGGGCCGTCCACCGAAAGGAGCGCGGATGGAGCCAGGGTGCAAGCTGCCGGGCGGGAAGATGCGGGCCGAGCACGTCTACGACGAGGACGGGCTCTGCGACTGCGGCGCGAGGCGGATGGAGTTCGCCCCGCGGCCCGAGCTGCGGCCGGAGATCGTGAAGGTGCGGACCGCGACGGCGTCCTCGTCGGCGCAGTCGACCGCGACCAGGCCGCGCCCGGAGCCGCCGGCGCCCCGGCCGCTGCCCCTGCCGACCGTGGCGAAGGCCCGCCCGGTGGCGCCGCGCCCGCTGCCCCCCAAGGCGGAGCCCTGGCAGCCGCGCCCCGAGCTGCTGATCGCCGGCCAGCCGGTGGCCGCGATCGTCGCCGAGCTGGAGGGCCGCCGCGAGCTGCTCGACCGCGCGATCGCCGCGTTGCGCGACCTGGTGGGGACTCCCGCGTGACGTCGGACCAGGCGGCGCGCGTGCTGCGCGAGCAGACCATCCCCGCTTTGCGGGCGAGCGGAGGCTCCGGCCACGCTGACGCGGTTGAGGAGGTCCTGACCGAGGCGGAGCGGACGTCGCGGGGGCTGCGAGACATCGAGGAGGCAGTGACGCGCGCCGTCGAGCGGTCCAAGGCGGGATCGCCGGGCCTGCCCGCACCGCTGTCCGAGGAGATTACCCGCCTGCTGCTCGCCATCCTCGTGATCGTGCAGAGCAAGCGCGGCGCTGCAACTATCCAGGATTCCCGGATAGTTCCCGAGTGCCCCCGCTGCCACGCGCGCGACGCGCTGATGGTGTGCTGCTGGCGCTGCGCCTCGGAAGGGAGCCCGGAGCAGTTCAACGCGCGCATCGTCCCGGCGCCGCCACCAGCGGAGCCAGCGTGAGCGAGGAGTTGGAGGCCCTCGGCGTGCCCCCAGAGGCGCTCGCCTGGCTCGCCGAGCAGCTGCGCCGCCAGCGCGCGGCCGGCCACGCCGGGCGCATCAGCCTCCGCCTCGACTGCGCCCACGGAGGCAGGACCGCCAGCGCAGTCGTCGAACCGGCGGGGCGCCCCGACGAAGCCCGGCGCTTTGCCGCGCGCCGGCCGCGCTTGACGGTCGTGCTACCGTAGCGACTGGAGCAAGCGCGCTCCCCTCTGGTAGGCCCGGGATCGTTGCTGCCGGGAAGTGAGGCCGCCTCGACGCCTTAACCGGCGCGGCGGGCACCTAACGCACTCAGCGTCGAGGTGTCCCGCATGGTCGAGGCCGTCACCCACCACAGCGCCGCCGACTGGCGGCCCCTGATCGCCCAGGCCGCGGCCGTCGTCTGGCCCGGCCTGCACGACGGCCCTCGCCTGATCGAGGCTCAGGTCGAAACCGAGAGCAACGGCGACCCTCGCGTCGTCTCTGATCACGGTGCGGTCGGCCTGCTGCAGTTGATGCCCGGGACGGCAGCGGAGATGGGCGTCACCGATCCTACCGACCCCGCGCAGTCGCTCCACGCCGGGATCGGCTACCTGAAGCGCCAGTACGACGCGCTGCGAGCCGTGCCGACGCACTCGGACCGCCTCCGCTGGTCCTGGGCCGCCTACAACTGCGGCCGTGGCTACGTCTCGCGCGCGCTCGCGCTCGCCGAGATGGACAAGAGCAGGTCCCTCACCTGGTGGGCCTGGGACAGCGCGTGGCGCTACCTCTTCCACAGGGACGGCGCCGTCCGCGGTCGCTGGGCCGACTACCACCAGGCCGTCGACTACGTGATCCGGATCGAGAGCCGGTACCGCGCTCTCGGAGGTGCACCCCTATGAGCACGAACCCCACCCCTCGTCCGACCATCCCCGCGGGCGACATCGCGCGCGGCTTCAAGCTGCCCGGCTGGCTGCGCTTCGTCCTCGACCTGTTCCGCGGGACGAAGATCAAGGCCGGCCCCGTCGACATCCAGCTCGACCAGGGCCAGACCCCGACCGCGCCGAGGACGGGGCTCGACCAGCCCCACAAGTTCCAGCCGCCCTCGATCGGGGGACCGCGGCGGTGATGGACCCAGCCGGCTGGTGGTGGCTCGCCTGGCTCGGCCTGGCGTTCCTGCCGCGCGAGCTGTGGGCGGCCGCCTGCACGCCCGGGCGCCCCGACACCCTGAGCGAGTGGATCTGGCGCGTGCTGGGCGTCCCGCGCAAGGCCGGGCCGCTCGCCGGGCGGCAGGTCCCGTGGGCGCGCGGCCGCCGGACGGTCTTCCTCGCCTTCTGGTGCGCCCTCGGCGCCCACCTCGCCTTCGGCTGGTCCGTCGTGCCCGTCGTCGTGTTCGGCGCCGCCTTCGCTGCGGTGATCGCCTGGGCCGTCCTCAAGGAGCGTGACCGATGAGCCGTCGCCTCGTGCTTCCCGTGCTTCTGGCCCTGCCGCTTCTGCTCGCGGCGGGGAAGTGCTCGCCGCCCTGCGACCAGCTGGTGGCGGCCCGCGAGGCCGTGTGCACGGGCCAGCCCGGTGGTGCCGCCTGCGTGGCCGCCACCGCGGCCGCGGCCTCGTGCGCCCCCGCGCCGTCGCCCACGCCCACGACGTGCCCGGACGGCCTCCCGCCGTTCGAAGGGACGTGCCCGCCCGTTCTTCCCCCCGTTACCCCGCCTCCCACGCTCCCGCCAGGGCCAGCACCCTCCGGCTGTGCCCTGGCGGGAGCGGCCGGGCTCGAGCCCGTGCCGAGCCACGTGCAGCTGCTCGGCACCGTCGTCAACGTCGTGATGGCCGAGCTGACCGGCTGCCAGATCGGCTCCACCTGCCTGCTCTACGACCGGCCCCAGGAGTGGCAGCGCCACGTCACCACCGCCCTGCGCGCGCGCGGCCTCGGCGCCGGCCAGCACGCGCCCGACTCCGACGAGATCGCGGTCTCCGCCGACTGCACGCCCGGAGCCGTCTGGGAGGCCTACCACATCGCGGCCGGGCCCGGCTGGGACACGCCCGGCGGTCGCCTCACCGTCGTGTGGTCCTACGGCACGCAGACCGAGCCCGTGCCCGGCCCGCCCGAGCACTACGTCGGCGCGAACCGCCCGGCCTGGCGCCCCTCCGCGCCGCCGGAGCCGCCCGTCGTGACGCCCCCGCCTGTCGCCGCGTGCCCCTACCGCCCGCTCCCGGCGGCCCGCCGGATCAACGCGAAGGCCCACGTCGGGAAGCAGCTCGACAGCACGCCCCAGGTGGGCGACTCCGCCTACTGCGCTGCGCGCGGCTGGACGGACGGGCGCACCTGGTGCGCCGTCGCGCAGGAAGGCGACCCCGCGCGCACCGCCTGCGAGGCCGAGCTGCTCGGGCGGCCCTGCCCCGTGTGGCGGCTCGACAGCGGCGAGCCAGGCCTGCGCCTGGAGTACTCCGGCGAGGAAGCGGACGTCGCGCACTGCGGCGCCGACGCCGGCTTCCTGGTGTGGGTCGTCGGATCCGGCTCCGGCGCCGCCCGCGCCTGCAACGCGGACGGCTCGCTCTGCTCGGCTCCCGTGGCGGTGACGCGGTGACGCCCGGCCAGCGGGCCCGGCGGCGCTTCGAGCGTGCCGAGGCGAGCGCGCGTCTCCGCGCTCTCACCCAGGACCTCCGGCCGATCGCCGGGAAGGTCGTCGTGGATCGCCGAGGCCGCGCCTACCAGGTGCAGCCCGACGGCTCGATCCGTCGTGTCGAGGTGGCGCCGGCACACCCGGCGCAGGAGGCGTGACCGTGCGCCAGAAGCTGATCGCGTTCGTGCTGCGCCGGATCAACTGGGGGAAGCTGCTCCCCACGATCCTCCGCATGGTGGCCGAGGGCAAGCTCGACGAGAGCCTCGGCCTGACAGCGCCCGTTGGCCTGCGCTCCTACCCGCTGAAGCGGGCGTACTGGGCCGCGGCTGGGAAGAAGACCTTCACGGGCGCCGCCCTGCTCTTCTTCGGCGCTGGCCTCGAGACGCTGTGTGCCAGCTACCCGGCGTGGGCCTGGTCGTGCGAGTGGGCGCGCTACGTCTACTACGCCGGCGCTGCCCTCGCGGCCGTCGGCCTGGTCGACGGCGGCACGCGCGCCCCCTGGCCCGCGGGCACGCCGAAGGACCCGACCGTGATCGAGGCGCCGAAGCCGTAGTGGGCGCCGAGCCTCAGCACGTCGGCGTCGGTCAGGGCCTGCTGGCGCAGGTGCCCGACCTGGTGAAGGGCGGCGTCCTAGCCGGCCTGGCCGCCGCCTGGCGCTGGGCCGTCGTCCGCCGGCGCCGGCAGCGTGCCGCGGCCGAGCTGCAGGCCGCGCGCGACCGCTACGCCCAGGCCGGCGCCGACGCGGCCCGCCTCCTCGTCCTCCACCTCTTCGGCGGCCCCGACGATCGCGTCTCGCCCGATGAGACCCTCCGCCGCGCGGCCGTGATCGCCCACGAGCTGCAGCGCGCGCGCGAGGCGCTCTGGCAGGCCCAGGGCCACCCGGACCCGGAGCTCGACCCCGCCGGGGCGGAGGCCGCCCGCGAGCTGATCCGCGAGCTGCGCCGCACCCACGACCGTCTTCGCCCCGTGGACGACCGCCCGCAGGACGTGCTGCGCCCCGACGACATGGAGGACTCCGACCGATGACCACGCCGAAGAAAGCCCCGAAGAGGAACGGCTCCGCGCGCGTCCTGCCTGTGCGCCCGGTGCCCCACGACTGCCCCGGCTTCGAAAGCTGCGCCTCGCTCCAGGCGGTCCGGGACCGGGAGACGGTGGCGGCGAAGGCGGCGGCGGACGCCGCGACGGCCGCGGTTAAGGCGCTGCTCGATCAGCGCCTGAGCGAGTCGGACGCGAAGCTCGAGACCACGCTGCTCAGCCTCGGCCGGCTCCAGAGCGAGGTGGGGATCGTGCAGGGAGAGATGCGTGCGGTGAAGGCGCAGATGAGCGAGGTCGGGCAACTGATCAGGCAGACGCTGAGCCAGCAACAGGAGCGGATCGACCACCTCGAAGCGAAGCTGATCGACGAGCAAGAGAAAGACCGGGACAGCCGGGCGGACGTACTGGCGGAGGTGCAGGCGCTGCGGCGCGAGATGGGAGGGCGGAATGCTGCGTAGGGGATACACGCGCTGGCTGGCGCTGGCGCTGCTGCTCGTGCTGCCGGGGGTGGCTCAGGCGCAGATCGAGTTCAAGCCCGCCAACAGGGCTAGCGGAGTGACGCTCGTCGTCGCCGCGTCGAACTCCAGCAGGACCGCAGGAGCGGACTACATCTGCACGGGCACAGCGGACGAGACGTGCATCAACGCCGCGATTGCCGCACTGCCGGCGACCGGCGGTCGCGTCGTGCTGCTGGAAGGCACGTACACCGTCACGGGCAGCATCCTGACCCACTATGGCCTGTGGCTCCAGGGGCAGGGCTGGGGGACGATCATCAAGGTATCGTCCGGCTCGGCCGGCGGCTTCGACGTGATCCTCGCCAAGAACGATCCCGCCACCCCGGGAGCCACAGCCGGGAACTACGTCACTGTCTCCGACCTCAAGATCGACGGCAGCGGGAAGAACAACCTGCCCGGCGTGAAGTTCTACGGCTACAACGGGGTCAGCGTCGGCGGGCACGTCGAACGCTGCTGGATTCACGACATCGGGACCAGTTCCTACGGCGTCTTCCCGAACATCGCGAGTGACGTAGTGATCGCAAACAACCTCATGACGACGAGCGTGGATTCGTGCATCGAGATGCGGGCCACGACGCGCTCAAACGTAGTGGGCAACGTGTTCAACGCTTGCACCGGAGTGCAACTCTACGCCAGTACGACGAGTGGGGTCACCATGTCGCAGGTGTCCATCGTCGGCAATGCGTTCACGAACTCCAACGTGACATTCACGACCTCGACCGCGACAGCACGGGGTGTGGTGATCTCTGGCAACACGTTCTCGATGACATCAGTGTCATACGCTGGCAAGCAGCTCAACGTCCACGACGTAAACGGGGCAGTGGTGTCGGACAATACGTGGGACGCATCCACGATCACGGCGCACCCGAACAACATGGCGTTCGT
>JBGASI010000459.1:0-5431 GCA_044229815.1 Vicinamibacteria bacterium
GACGACCGCCCGACCCGTGGCCGCGCTCCAGGCGCGGCCGAGGATCATGATCGCGATCCCGAACACGAGCGCCGCGGCCGTGAGCGCGGTGCGGCGCTTGTGCCGGAGCAGGTTGCGGACGGCGAGCGTGACGAGCAGGCGCACGGGTCCCTGAAGATACATCAGCCGCCGGCCACTCGCCCGAAGGACCGGCTCCTCCCTGTGCATGGCCAGGCCCACAGGGGAGTAGACTTCCGGCATCGCGTCGTCGCGGCCTCGGGCGACGCGACCGACGCTTGCGCCGCTGGCGTCCACGGAGAGCGACGGTGACATCTCAGACCGGAGATCTCGCCTCCTCCACCCCGGCCGGCTCGGATCGAGCCGGAACGGACGCCTCCGGATCGCCCGAGCGGTATCGGTTCGGCAGGGCCATCTGGGGCGTGGTGCTGCCCTACATCGTCTTCGCCGGCCTCTGGATCCTGGTATCGGATCGGATGCTGGCGGCCCTGATCCCCGATCCCTCCGCCCGTGTCGACTGGTCGATCGTCAAGGGGCTCGGCTTCGTGGCCGTCACGGCGCTCCTCGTCACGTTGCTGCTGCGACGGGAGCTGCTGGCACGGGCCCGTGCCGAGGCCGAGCGCCAGGCCCTGGACGATCAGTTGCGCCAGGCGCAGAAGCTGGAGTCTGTCGGACGCCTGGCCGGCGGCGTGGCGCACGACTTCAACAACGCGCTCGGCGTGATCCTGAGCCGGACCGACCTCGCGCTGAGCCAGGCGCCAGCCGGCGGCGAGATCGAGCGCCACCTCGAGCTCGTGAGGCAGGCGGCGCTGCACTCCGCTCAACTCACCCGTCAGCTGCTCGCCTTCGCGCGCCGGCAGACCATCGCGCCGCGTGTGCTGGACCTCAACCGGGCGGTGGACGCCTCGCTGGACATGCTCCGGCACCTGATCGGCGAGAACGTGGAACTGTCCTGGCTGCCGGGAAGCGAGCCGGGTCGGGTCCGGATGGACCCTGCCCAGATCGACCAGATCCTCGCGAACCTGCTCGTGAACGCCCGCGACGCGATCGGCCAGGCCGGGCACGTCACGATCCGCACCTCCCGTGCCGTGCTCGAAGACCAGCGGGTTCCCGGGGCTGCACCAGGGGAGTACGTGGTCCTCTCGGTGGCCGATGACGGCTGCGGCATGGCGAAGGAGGTGCTCGAGCAGGCCTTCGAGCCGTTCTTCACGACGAAGCCGCCCGGACAGGGCACGGGCCTGGGCCTGGCGACGGTCTACGGGATCGTCAAGCAGAACGGGGGTGCGATCTGCGTGGCGAGCGCGCCGGGCTCGGGCACGGCCTTCGAGGTGTACCTCCCCGCCGTGGCCGGGGAGACGGCGCGCGACGAGGAGCCGCGCGACGAGGGCACGGCCGCGTCGACCGGGGCGAGCCGGACCATCCTGCTCGTCGCCACCGTGTCCTGAGCGCCGGTTCGGCCGAGGAGGCCGTCACCCTGGCGCGGGAGCACGCGGGTCCCATCGACCTGCTGGTCACCGACATCATCATGCCAACGACGAGCGGCTGGGACCTGGCGGAGCGCCTGCGCGCGGATCGACCACGGACCCGCGCTCTGTTCGTGTCCGGCTACACGGCGGACGTCATCGCAGGCAGCAGCGTGCTCGCCGACGGGGTGCGCTTCCTCCAGAAGCCCTTTGGCCGCAGGGAGCTCGCCGAGGCCGTCCGCCGCGCGCTCGACGAGTGAGCCGCCGGCCACGGCGGCCGGCTTGACCCGTTCGCGCCCTGTGGCTCTAATAGTCGGATTCCCCTGCCGCCGTGACAGTCCCTTGGTGCCGGCAGGACGGAGGGCGACAGCCGCATGAGCCAGAGACGGGCCGCGATCACGGCGCTCGGGATCCACGTCCCGGAGCGGGTGGTGACGAACGCCGACCTCGAGAAGATCGTCGACACGTCCGACGAGTGGATCCGCACCCGCACCGGGATCCAGCAGCGCCACGTGGTCGAGCCGGGCACGCCGACGAGCGTGATCGCCGCCGAGGCGGCGCGCGAGGTGCTGCGCCGGCGCGGGATCGGCGCCGACGAGCTCGACCTGATCATCGTGGCGACGGTGACGCCGGACATGCTGTTCCCGGCCACCGCCTGCCTGGTCCAGGACAGGATCGGGGCCCGCAGGGCCTGGGGCTTCGACGTCTCGGCGGCCTGCTCGGGCTTCGTCTACGCGCTGACGGTCGGCGCCCAGTTCATCGAGAGCGGTCGGCTGCAGAAGGTACTGGTGATCGGCGCCGACGTGATGACCTCGATCCTCGACTACAAGGACCGCACCACCTGCGTGCTGTTCGGCGACGCGGCGGGCGCCGTGCTGCTCGAGCCGCGCGCCGACGGCACCGGGATCGTCGACTTCCTGCACGAGGTGGACGGCTCGGGCGCCTGCTACCTGCAGATGCCGGCCGGCGGCAGCCTGCGGCCGGCGAGCCACGAGACGGTCGACCAGGGCCTGCACTTCATCAAGCAGCAGGGCCAGCACGTGTTCAAGTTCGCGGTGCGCAAGTTCGCCGACGTCAGCGAGCAGGTGCTGCTGCGCAACGACCTGACCGGCACCGACGTGGACCTGTTCGTGGCGCACCAGGCCAACATCCGCATCATCGAGGCGGCGCAGCATCGGATGGGGCTGCCCGACTCGAAGGTGGTCAAGAACATCCACCAGTACGGCAACACCACCGCCGCCACGATCCCGCTCGCGCTCGGCACGGCGCTCGACCAGAAGAAGCTGGCGCCGGGCGCCACGGTGCTGCTCGCCGCGGTCGGCGCGGGCTTCACCGTCGGCTCGCTGCTGCTGCGCTGGTCCGGGGTGCCCTGGGACTAGGCTTAGAAGTCGCCCTCGACGAACTCGTGCTCGGCCATGCGCACGGTGAGCACGGGGCAGGGCGCACGCCGCACGACGCGCTCGGTGGTCGAGCCGAACAGGGCCTGGTCGAGCATCCCCTTGCCGTGGGTCCCTAGCACGATCATGTCGACCTGGTGCTCGGCCGCGAAGCGCATGATCTCGGCCGAGGGCTTGCCCTGCACGACGTGCTCCTGCACGCTGACGCCGCGCTGGCGGGCCTCCTCGCCGAGCTTGGCCAGCTCGGCCTTCGCGTAGCCCGAGATCTCCTGGAAGACCTCGGCCATCGGCACCGGGAACAGGTCGCTCGCGTAGCCCACGGTCAGGTTCTCGACGACGTGCAGCAGCGCCAGCTCGGCGCCGAACTCCTTGGCGAAGGAGACGCCGTAGCGCAGTGCTTGGCGCGCGCTCTCGGAGAAGTCCGTGGGGACCAGCACCGTCTTGAGCTTGATCACGCCGCACCCCCGGTGGAGGCCATCCTCGAGCGGATTCTAGTATGCTTCTCCGTGGAAACCGCAGCTGTTCCGGAAAGGCCCCCCGAGAGAACATGAGACGCGACACGCTCGCCTTCACCCTCGCCGGCGTCGTCTTCGGCTTCGTGGTCGGCTACATGACGGCCGGCTGGGAGACGGGCCCGCGGCCCGTCGTGGTCGGCCAGGCCGCCGGCACGGCCGGCAGCTCCGCGGCGCCGGGCGGCGCGGCCCCGCCGGCCGGGGCCCGGCCCGCGCTCGACCCGAACGAGATGAAGGCCATGGAGTCGCTCGCGGTCCGCCAGCCTGGCGACGCCGCGGTCCGCGTCGAGCTGGGCAACACGTACATGGACGCGCAGCGCTGGGACGAGGCGATCCGCTGGTACAGCGAGGCGCTGCAGATCGCCCCGGGCAGCCCGGACGTGGCGACGGACCTCGGCGCCTGCTACGTCAGCTCGGGCCGCCCTGCCCAGGGCCTCACGCTCTTCGAGGGCGTGCTGAAGGCGAACCCCGACCACCGCAACGCGCGCTTCAACATGGGCGTGGCGCTTCAGCAGCTCGGACGCGGGCGCGAGGCGGCCGACGCGTGGGAGGAGCTGCTCAAGCGCCACCCGCAGGACGCGCAGCTGCAGCGGCTGCAGGCGCGCATCGACGAGCTGCGCGCGGGCTCCGGCGCGGAGGCCGCGACGGGGCGCTGATGCGCGCGCTCGTCTTCTTCACGCAGCTCGTCCTCTGGCTGCTGATCATCCGCGTCGTCGGGCGCGGGCTGGCCGGCCTGTTCCGCCCCCGCCGCCGGCCGCAGCCGGACGCGCCGCGGCCGCAGGCCCCGCCGCGGGCGATCGAGGACCTCGTGCTCGACCGCGTCTGCCAGACCCACGTGCCGCGCTCGCGCGCCGTCCTGGCGCGGGTGGCCGGCCGCGACGAGGCGTTCTGCTCGGCCGCCTGCCGGGACAAGGCCCTCGCGGCGGTCGCGCGGGCGTCGTGAGCGCGCCCGTCTCGAATCCTTCCTGAGCCGGGAGCGGCGCGGCTTGCGCACGATCCTCCACCTCGACATGGACGCCTTCTTCGCGGCGGTCGAGCAGCGCGACCGCCCGGAGCTCGTTGGCCGGCCCGTGATCATCGGCGCCGACCCGCGCGGCGGCCGCGGGCGCGGGGTCGTCTCGACCGCCTCCTACGAGGCCCGCCGCTTCGGCGTCGGCAGCGCGATGCCGATCTCCGAGGCCTGGCGCCGCTGCCCGCAGGGGGTCTACCTCTGGCCCGACATGGCGAAGTACGCGCGGGTGTCGGGCGAGGTGATGGCGATCCTGGGCCGGGTGACGGACCTGGTGGAGCCGGTCTCGATCGACGAGGCTTTCCTCGACGTGACCGGCAGCCGGCGCGCGCTCGGCGACGGAGAGACGATCGCCCGCCGGCTGAAGGACGCGATCCGGGACGAGACGCGGCTGACGGCCTCGGTCGGCGTGGCCACCTCCAAGCTGGTGGCCAAGGTGGCCTCGGACATGCGCAAGCCGGACGGCCTGGTGGTGGTGGCGCCCGGCACCGAGGCGGCGTTCCTCGCCCCGCTGCCGATCCGCCGGCTCTGGGGCGTCGGCCCGAAGATGGAGGAGCAGCTCGCGCGGTTAGGGGTCGTGACGATCGGCGACCTGGCGGCACTCGACCCCGGCCGGCTCGAGCGCCGGCTCGGCAACCACGGCCAGGACCTGCAGCGGCTGGCGCGTGGCGAGGACGAGCGCGCGGTGTCCGCCGAGGCGGCGGGGGCGAAGAGCCTCGGCCAGGAGCACACCTACGGCCGCGACGTCGCCGACCGCGCCCGGCTGCGGGCGACGCTGCTCGAGCTGGCCGACCTGGTCGCGGTGCGCCTGCGCGCGCACGGCCTGCACGCGCGCACGGTCACGCTGAAATACCGCGACGAGGACTTCCACACCACGACCCACGCGCGGACCCTGCGCGGGGGGACGGACTCCGGCTCGGCGCTGTTCGAGACCGCCTGGGCGCTCTTCGGCGAGGTGCACCGCGGGAAGAAGGTGCGGCTCGTCGGCATCTACACCTCGCACTTCGCCGAGGACGAGCCGCAGCAGCTCGGCCTCTTCGCGGGGCAGCCGGC
>JBGASI010000460.1:0-4050 GCA_044229815.1 Vicinamibacteria bacterium
GAGGAGACGCTGCGCTTCTGCTCCGGGTACTGGATCGTGGCGGCCTGGCCCAGGAAGGCGCTCTTCACGAAGTTCTGGAACGTCATCCAGAAGCCCCTGAGGATCGGGCCGACGCCCGGCTTGAGGTTGCGATCGACGACGACGACGTTGGCTGACATGGCGCTTCCCGCCGCGCCTAGGCGCGGGCCTCCTGCGCGTTGCCCGCGGCGCTCGCCAGGCGGCCGCCGCCGCCGAGCGCGCGGTAATCGAGCCCGGCGTAGCCCGGGTGCAGCACCGCGGCGCGCGCGAACAGCTCGCGCGCGCTGTGGGCGCCCAGCGGCCGGCCGAGGGCCTCGAGGATCACGGCTGCCAGCTCCCAGCGGGCCCGCGCGTCGCCCGGGGCCGGCACCGCCTGGCGCAACCGCTGCACCCGCCCCTGGTAGTTCGTGAATGTCCCCTCCGCCTCGGCCCACATGGCCGCCGGCAGCACCACCGTCGCGCGCTCCAGCTCGGGTCCCTCGTGGGTCGCCATCACGGCGACGAACGGCACCTTGGCGAGCGCGCCTGCCGCCTCGGCGGCGCGCAGCAGCTCCGGTCCCTGCAGCACCAGCGCCTTCAGCTCGCCCGCGGCGCAGGCCGCCAGGATGGCGTCCACCCCGTCGCGGCCGAGCCCCAGGTCGAGGCAGCCCTGCGTGTTCGGGTTGCGGTCGGCCCGCTGCAGCACGTTGTCGATGCGCTCGTGCAGCTTCCGCTCCGGGTTGCCGACCCTGAAGTCGAGCCGTCCTCCCGTCGCCTCGGCAAGCGCGCGGAACGCGACGAGGTCCTCGAGCGAGGCCTGGGGCGAGGCCAGGAAGGCCGAGGCGGCGCCGGCCGTCCGCAGCGCCGCGGCCACCCGTTCGGCCGCGCCGGCGAGCGGGACGGCCTCCCAGGAAGCGCCCTTGACGCGCGCGCCGGCGACGCGCGCCGCCGAGCCGATCTCGCGGTAGAGGGCGCGGCCGGGGTCGCACAGCCAGGACTTGTTCACCTCGGCGTTGCGCCGCGGCCGCAGCCGCTGCACCTCGCCGTCGCGCTCGTCCACGAAGAGGTTGCAGCCGGTCGAGCAGCCGGGGCAGACCGACTCGTGCGACTTGAGGAACCAGACGCGCATCTTGAAGCGGAAGTCGTGCGAGAGCAGCGCGCCGACCGGGCAGACGTCGGCGAGGTTGCCCGCGTACTGGTGGGCGATCGGCCGGTCCTCGAAGGTCGAGATCTGCGTGTGGTCGCCGCGGTTCTTGAACTCGAACGAGTTCGTCCCGGTGACCTCGCGCTCGAAGCGGATGCAGCGCGAGCACAGCACGCAGCGCTCCGCGTCGAGCATGATCGGGCCGAGGTCGACCACCTTGCGCTTGTGGACCTTGTCCTCCAGCTCCACCTTCGACTCGTGCAGGCCGTGGGACATGTAGTTGTCCTGCAGGTAGCACTCGCCGGCCTGGTCGCAGACCGGGCAGTCGATCGGGTGGTTGACGAGCAGGAACTCGAGCGTCGTGCGGTGGGCCTCGGTCGCCTTCGGCGACGCGGTCTGCACCACCATGCCGTCCGTCACCTGCGTGTTGCAGGCGATCTGGAGCTTCGGCATCTTCTCGATCTCGACGAGGCACATCCGGCAGTTGCCGTCGACCGGCAGGTCGGGGTGCCAGCAGAAGTGCGGGATGTGGATGCCGAGCTGCTCCGCCGCCTGGATGACGGTGGTCCCGGCGGGGACCTCGATCTCCTTGCCGTCGATCGTGCACTTGGGCATGGGCTTACCTGTCGAGCTCCCCGGCGATGACGTTGAGCCCGCCGATGATCGCGACGGCGTCGGCGAGCATCGCGCCCCGGATCATCCGCGGGAACGCCTGGTAGTTGTTGTAGCAGGGCGGCCGCACCTTGACGCGCCACGGGTGCATGCTGCCGTCGCTGACGATGTAGTAGCCGAGCTCGCCATTGGCCGCCTCTGTGTAGCCGTAGACCTCGCCGGCCGGCGGCAGGATGCCCTCGTAGACGAGCTTGAAGTGGTTCATCAGGGCCTCGATGTTGGAGTACACCTCGGCCTTGGGCGGCAGCGCCACGCGCTTGTCGCCGGTGATCACGGGCCCGCCCGGCAGCTTGGCGAGCGCCTGCTCGATGATGCGCAGGCTCTGCGCGATCTCCTCCATCCGCACGAGGTAGCGGTCGTAGCAGTCGCCCACGCTCCCGACCGGGACGTCGAAGTCGTACTGCTCGTAGCCCGAGTAGGGGTGGTCCTTGCGCACGTCGTACTCGACGCCCGAGCCGCGCAGGCAGGGGCCGGCCCAGCCCCAGCTCAGCGCGTCCGCCTTCGACATCACGCCGATGTCCTTGAAGCGGCGGACGAAGATGACGTTGCGCGTCAGCAGCTCGTGACCGGCCCTCCAGGCCTCCTTGCAGTCGGCCAGGGCCTGGCGGCAGCGCGCGACGAAGTCCTCGGGCACGTCCTGCGCGAGCCCGCCGATGCGCACGTAGGAGACCGTCAGCCGCGCGCCGCAGCAGGCCTCGAGCAGGTCGTAGACCGCCTCGCGCGCCCGGAACATCACGAAGAACGGCGTGATCGCGCCGAGGTCCACCACGTTCGTCGAGATGCAGACGATGTGGTCCATGATCCGCGAGAACTCGGAGAGGATCACGCGCACGGCCTCGGCGCGCGGCGGCGCGGGGACGCCGAGCAGCTTCTCGACCGCCAGCGCCCAGCCGTGCCCGTTCATGAAGGACGAGCAGTAGTTGAGCCGGTCGGTGTACGGGATCACCTGCCAGTAGCTGCGGCTCTCCGCCATCTTCTCGAAGTTGCGGTGCATGTAGCCGATCTCGGCCTCGCCGTCGACGATCGTCTCGCCGTCGAGCAGCGCCTGCACCCGGAAGGTCCCGTGCATCGCCGGGTGCGAGGGGCCGATGTTGACGAGCAGGTGCTCCGAGCCCTCGGGCACCTGCAGCAGCATCTCGCGCGGGCTCTTGAGCACGTGGCGGCGGCCCTGGGGGTAGTCCTTGCGCAGCGGGTGGCCGACGAAGGAGTCGTGCGTCAGCAGCCGCGTCAGGTTCGGGTGGCCCTCGAAGACGATGCCGTAGAGGTCCCAGGTCTCGCGCTCGAACCAGTCCGCGCCCTTGAACAGCGGCGTGATCGTCGCGAGGCGCGGGTCGGCCTCCGGCACCGGCGTCTTCAGCCGCACGTGGTGCTTGTGCGGGACCGAGTAGAGGTGCAGCACCACCTCGAAGCGCTCGGCCCGGCCCTCGGCGTCGAGGTAGTCGGCGCCGCACAGGTCGAGGAACATGTCGAAGCGCAGCTCGGGGTGGTCGCGCAGCAGGCGGACCGCGTCGACCCAGGCCCGCCGCTCGACGGTCAGCGCGAGGTCGCCGCGGAACTCGCCCGCCGCCAGCAGGCGCTCGCCGAGCGCCTCCTGCAGCAGGCGCACGCCCGGCCGGGCGAGGACCTCGGGCGCGATCGGCGCGGCCGTGGCGCTAGCCATGGGTCTCCTCCTCGGGCTCGGGCGTCGCGGCCTTCAGGTCGAGCACGCCCCGGGGAGGCAGTCCCTGGGCGGCCCGCTCGGCGTCGTCCTTCGCCCAGGCGCCGCGCCGCAGCCGGCGCTCGAACTGGCCCTCGCCGTTCGTGCCGAGCTGCGCGGCTCGCTGGGGCTGCTGGGCCTGGCGGCTGGTCTTGATCAGGTCCTGGATCTTCATGATGCCGGCGATCAGCGACTCGGGCGCCGGCGGGCAGCCGGGCACGTAGACGTCGACCGGGATGATCTCGTCGATCCCCTGCATCACCCCGTAGGAGCGGTAGAACCCGCCGCTCGAGGCGCAGACCCCCATCGACAGCACCCACTTCGGCTCGGGCATCTGGTCGTAGATCAGCTTCAGGATCGGCGCTTCCTTGTCGACGATCGTTCCGGCCACGAACATCAGGTCGGCCTGGCGCGGCGAGAAGCGCAGCACCTCGGCGCCGAAGCGGGCGACAGCCTGCCCCTACAATCGCCTCCATTTGATCCGGGCTAACGCCAAAACCTAACGCAGTGGTAATCCATACCAACCCGCGCCATGTGGAAG
>JBGASI010000020.1:0-28627 GCA_044229815.1 Vicinamibacteria bacterium
AGGCCCACGGCCTCGTCGACGCCCTGGTGGCGCGGCTCTTCGAGTCGCGCCGGGGACACGAGGCGCCGCTCGTGATGATCGTCTCCGACCACGGCCAGTCCGCGACACAGTTTCACCTCGACCTCGCTGCCGTCGTGGAGCGAGCCTGGGGCTGCTGCCTCGCCCACCCGCTGCTGCACCGCGGCCTGTGGCGCGCCCGCAGCGCCGTGATGGTCTCGGGCAACGGCATGGCCCACGTCTACCGGCTGCGGGCGGGAGCGGAGCCGAACGCGCTCGACAGCGGGCTGGCGGAGACCCTCTTGGCACAGGAGGCCGTGGACCACGTGATCGGCCGCCGCCCCGACGGGACGGTGGTGGTGCGCTCGAGCGGCGGTCGCGCCGAGATCGCCCGCGCCGGGGAGCGGATCTCCTACGCGGTGACCGAAGGCGCGGATCCCTTCGGCTACGGGCCGGAGCTGGTAGGCCGCCACGACGACAGGGAGCTCCTCGGCAGGACGTGGGAGACGGAGTATCCCGATGCCCCGGCGCAGGTGCTGCAGATCTTCGAGTCGCGCCGCTGCGGCGACCTCGTCGTCACCGCGCGCCCGGGGTTCGACCTCCGCGCCCGCTTCGAGAAACCACGCCACGCCGGAACCCACGGCGGCCTCCATCGCCTGCACGTGCGGACGCCGCTCCTCGCCAGCCACCCCTTGAGGCCCGGCCCCGCCCGCACCGTCGACGTGCTGCCCACGCTGCTCGACGCCCTCGGCGTGGCTGTCCCAGCGGGGCTCGACGGACGTTCGCTGTGGCCGCAGGCACAGGGGTCGCCCGCGCGGTGAGCGCTCGAGCCCTCCTCGGGACCCTGGTGGCCGTGACACTGGCGCTGACGCCGCGCGAGGCGGCCGCCGCCGCGCCCCGTGCCGACGACGCAGCGGGAATGGCCCGTGAGTCCGTCGATCCCGACTACGTCGTCTACCTCCGGCCCGGGGGCCTCGTGGCACTCGACCCCGACCACGACAGCGTCCGCCTCTCGGTGAGCCGGCGTGCCGGCGGGCCGCGGGTCGCCCGCTACCTGCTGCGGGTCTCGCTCGCCGCCGGCTCGACACGGCTCGCGGAGTACACGCTTGTTGCCGAAGCCACGGCGGAGGGACGGGCCGAGGCGCTCGTCGGTCCGCTCCCGCTCGCCGCCACGATTGGCCGTGGCCGCCTGGCGGGTCTCGTGCCGCGGTGGCACTACGACGGCCTGACGCTCCGGGTCGAGCTGCGCGAGAACGACGACCGCGGCCGCCTGGTGTATCGGCTCTTCGACCCCAACCGCTCCGTGGCGATCTCCTGGACCGGCTTTCTCGAGCGTCTTGGCCTGGCCATCGCGCTGAGCGCCATCGCGCTCGGCCTCGTCGCCGGCTGGCGGTTCGGCCGCGACCGGCCTGCGCCCGAGCGCGCCCTGCTTCGCAACTTCGACGTCGCCGGCCTCGGAGCACTCGGCGTCGGATGCCTGGCCTTCGGGCCGTTCGCCGTCCTGGCGCTGCCGCCCCTGGCCACCACCGTGGTCCTCTGGCCGGCCGTCCTCAAACACTCCGCGGCCGAGGCGATCAGAAGAGCGACGGCCGTGGAGCGCACGCTGCTGGTTCCGGCGCTCGTCGCCTCGGTGCTGGCGGCCGGCGGCTTCGGCTGGCACGTCACGCTCGTGCGCGCCTTCGGACTGACGCCCGCGCAGTTCGAGCCTCACCTCTCACTCCTCGCCGGCGGCTACACGATCGCGGGCACGGCGGTCTCGACCCTTCTGCACGCGCTCGTCGTTCGTCGCCGCCGGCGGGGTCAGCCGCTGCGCCCCCTGGCCTCGGCCTGGATCGGCGCCGTCCTCGCCCTGGCTGCCGTCCGTGCCGTCGACTGGGCGACGTTCTTCCACACCGGGGCCCACGTCGACGGGGAGTTCTGGCGCCACGCGTTCTACCCGCAGAACGTGAAGCTGCTCGCCGCGGGTCTGGGTCTCTGGCTGCTGCTGGGCGTCGGCCTCGTCCTCCTCGTCGCCGCTGCGCTCTTCCGAGCGGCGACCCGCTTCGCCCTTTCGGACGAGGTCCAACCCCGGCGCGCGCTCTCGGGTGCGCTCACGGCCAACGCGGGCGTCGCCTTCCTCCTCTGTGCCGCCTTGACCTCGGCACTGCGAACGGGCCCCGCGGCGCCGCGGGCGGTGAGCGACACGGTGCGGGAGGCCTTCGCCGCGCTGCCGGAGTACGTCGTCGCCGCCTCGCTGCTGGCGTGGCGCCCTTCCTCCGCGGCGCCGCCCTCGCAGCTCGAGCCGGACACGCGGGCGCGCCTCGAGAGCGCCGGGATCCGCCTCGCCACGCTCCGCACGGACTTCCCGCTGCTCAGGCCGAGCATCCACCTCTCACCCCAGCCCGAGGGCCGGGACAAGCCGACGATGCCGGCGGGCACGAACCTCGTCATCGTCCTCGTCGAGTCCCTCTCTTCCGCGCTGCTCGACGAGCGGGTGCACGGGGTGCGCGGCCTCACCCCGAACTTCGAGGCCTTCGCCGCACGGTCCATCGTCCTGCGGCGCCTGTGGGCGGCCGAGTTCCCGACCATCCGCGGCGAGACGGCGACGCTCGGGGCCTTCTTCTTCGGCCCCGCGGCGGCCGGCCCGACCCGCTGGAGCGCGAGCCCCCTCCAGGCGCCCTTCCTCTTTCTGCCCGAGGTGCTGGGAAGCCTCGGCTACACGAGCCTCCACGCCCAGTCCGACTTCGGCACCTTCGCCGAGACGGCGCGCCTCTTCACGCGCAACGGCTACCAGCGGGTCCTCAGCGCGGAGTCGCCCGAAATCCAGGCCCGCGTTCGCCATCCGATGGACAAGGCGTGGGGCGTCTACGACGAGGACCTCTTCGCTGCGGTCGTCGATCTTCTCCGCCGAGGCGAGCCGAAACAGCCCTTCCTGCTCACGATCGCGACCACCGACACCCACTTCCCCTACGCCGTGCTGCGGCGGCACCCGCTCTCGGCGGGCAACGAGCTCCTCGACGCCCTCCACACCACGGACGCTGCGTTCGGGGTCTTCTGGGACTACCTGCAGTCCTCCCCCTACGCGGCGAACACCCTGGTGCTGGTGACCGCCGACCACGCGCTGGTGCGCCGGGCCTTGCGCTACGCGGAGGGGGGCGATCGCCTCTCGCAGTTCGACTGGATCGCGGGCCTCCTGCACGTGCCCTCGGCGCCCCGCTGGCAGGGCGTCTTCGTGGACACGACGTGCTCGCAGGTCGACCTCGCGCCGACCCTCCTCGACGTGATGGACATCGACGTGGAGAACCCCTATCTCGGCCTGTCCATCTTCGGCGACCGCAGGACCCATCCTCTGGTTCTCGGCCGCGAGCTGCCGCCCGTCGAGCAGCGACCCGAGGCCGAGCGGGTTCGGGTGGAGGCGCTGGGTTGGACGGACGTCGACCAGCAGCGCTTGCTCGGCTACCTCACGGGCCTCGCGCGGGCGCAGAGGATCCGGCCGCGCACGCGGACGCAGGCCTGGCGAGTGGGGCCGTATAAGATGCAGGACCGTGGCCGGCCTCCCGATCTTCCGCTACCGTGACGTCCTGCCCCAGCTGGGCAACCTCCTGCTCCGCCGCCGGCTCCGCTTTCGCTTCGAGCTGCTGCCTTACGAGGTCCGCGACCTGCCGCCGAAGAAGATCCGGAACCTCTTCCTGGCGGGCCTGAACCAGTACTTCGCCTGGCCGCGGCCGTTCGGCAAGCCGGCCTTCGCCCA
Organism: Vicinamibacteria bacterium; assembly: GCA_044229815.1. Classification (GTDB taxonomy): domain Bacteria; phylum Acidobacteriota; class Vicinamibacteria; order Fen-336; family Fen-336; genus DATBSL01. Next base: position 3,728 of record JBGASI010000020.1, read on the forward strand.
GGTGGAGCCGGCCAACTTCTGCAACCTGCAGTGCCCGCTGTGCCTGACCGCCTCGCAGACCGAGGGGCGTCCGCGGGCGCTGCTGTCCTTCGAACGCTACAAGGCCCTCGTGGACGAGCTCGAGGACTCGCTCCTCCTGGTGGTGCTGTGGATGTGGGGCGAGCCGTTCCTGAACCCCGACCTGCTCCGGATGATCGCCTACAGCCGGGCGCGGGGCGTGCTCACCCACTGCAGCACCAACGGCAACGTGCCCTTCGACCACGAGCGCGCCGCGCAGATCGTCGCGTCCGGGCTCGACACGCTGATCTTCGGGGTGGACGGGGCCGACCAGGAGACCTACGCGCGCTACCGCGTCGGCGGACGGCTCACGCGCGTGTGGGACAACATCGCGGCGGTGCTCGCCGCGCGGCGCGCGCTCGGTTCCCCCACGCCTCGCGTCAACCTGCGCTTCGTGCTGATGCGGCACAACGAGCACCAGGTCCCCGAGATCCGCCGGGTGGCCCGTGAGCTGGGCGTCGATTTCCTCACCTTCAAGACGGTGGACATGCCCCCGGCGCGCGGGGCGGCCCTCGACCGCGCCTACCGTCCGAACGAGGCCGGCTTCCGCCGCTACCGCTACGAGGGCGACGGGTTCGAGCGGGTGCGGGCGCCGTTCGAGTGCCTGCGTCCCTGGAAGCGCCTCAGCATGGACGCCCACGGCCGGGTCGTCTCCTGTGAGTACGACTACAAGGCGCTTCACCCCTTCGGCGACACCAGCACGCACGGGTCGCTGCTCGGGGCCTGGAAGGGCGCGAAGGCCGGGGCCTTCCGGCACCACTTCGCCCGCGGCCACAACGACTACGAGTTCTGCCGCGGCTGCACCTACAAAGGCATGCAGGCCGAGCAGTGCAACGTCGAGATGGAGGACCTGCGCGGGGGGCAGGCCGCAACGTGGACGGGCCCGAGCTCAGCTTCGTCGTCCTGACCCGCGACCGCCGCGAGGAGGTGCTCGTGTGCCTCGAGAGCCTGGCGCGGCAGGACGTCGCCAGCAGCGAGATCGTCCTCGTCGACAACGCCTCGCGGGACGGGACCAGCCAGGCCGTGCGGCGGCGCTTCCCCGCGCTCGAGCTCGTCGAAGCCGGCGAGAACCTCGGCGTCGCCGGCGGACGCAACCGGGGAGCGGCGCACGCGCGCGGGGCCGTGTGTCTCTTCATCGACGACGATGCGCGGCTCGCGCATCCCGGCGCGGCCCGGCTCGTCCTGGCGCGCTTCGCGAAGGCGCCGCAGACGGCCGTCCTCGCCCTGCGCGTCCGCGACGCGGCCTCGGGCGCCGACATGCGCCAGGCCATACCGAGAAGGGACAAGAGGCTCCCCGAGGACGGGGAGGAGTGCGCGTACTTCTGCGGCGCGGGCTTCGCCGTGCGCCGGGAGCTCTTCCTCTCCCTGGGCGGCTTCTGGGACGCGCTCTCCTACGCGGGAGAGGAGCTCGACTTCTCCTTCCGCCTCCTCGCCGCAGGTCACCGCATCGAGTACCTGCGGGCCGTGGAGGTGCTGCACCGCGAGGCGCCGGCGGCCCGCCCCGCCGGTCGCTGGGTCTACAGCCAGGCGCGCAGCCGCGCCCTCGTCGCCGCCCGGAACCTGCCCACGGGCCCTGCCCTCAGCACGGTGCTCGCCTGGTGGGCCTACACGGCGGCCGTTGCAGTGCGAAGGGGGCAGTTGGCCTCGTGGCTGCGGGGGGTGCGCGACGCCGCCCGGGGGATGGCCCAGGCCCTGCGGCTGCGACGGCCCATCGACGCGGGCACCTTCGCCCGGGTGAGACGGCTCGGCGGACGCTCGACCTGGTGAGACGGCGGCCGCGTGTTAGTCTCCCGCCGGCCCGCGTGCGGCCGGCCGGAGGTCGAACGTTGGAGGAGAACGGGTGCTCGAGAAGGGGTCGCCGGGCCGTTCTCTGGCTGCCTTGCGAGGAGGGCGAGGCGCCTTTCTGGCGCGAGAGCCTCGCCGGCCTGGGGATCCTGCAGCGGCAGCTGTTGTGCCTGCGCCGCGCCGGCATCGCGCGCGTGGGGATCGTCGGGCCGGGAACCTCCCAGGCGCTGGCGTGGATCGGCGAGCAGGCTGCGGACCCGCGGCTCGAGGGGCTCGCGGTCGAGGCGGACGGTCCGGTCACCGCCGGCGAGTTCGCCGTGATCGTCGACGGTCGCCACGTGTTCCCCCCGGAGCTGATCCGGGACGCGCTCGACCGGGACCGTCCCTTCGTCTACCTCGATGCGGACGGCGTGCCCGGCGGCACCGGCCTCTCGACGGCGACGAGCCTCTCGGCGGACGCCCCGCGGCTCGCGCCCCCCGCACCGCACTTCCTCGCGCCCGTCGACACGGCCGACGGGCGACGGCGCGCCGAGCGCCTCCTGCTCGAGTCGCTCGGCAAGAGCACGGACGGCTGGTTCTCGCGCCACCTCAACCGCCCCCTGTCGCTCCGCATCACGCGGCGGGTCGCGCCTCGTGCCGTGTCGCCCGACCAGATGACGGCCCTCACCTTCCTCGTCGGCCTCACCTCGGGCCTCGTGTCCGCCATCGGCGGGTACGGCGCCTTTCTCGCCGGCGCGCTGCTCTTCCAGCTCGCGAGCGTCCTCGACGGCGTGGACGGCGAGCTGGCGCGGCTGCGCTTCCAGGAGTCGCCGCGGGGGGAGTGGCTCGACACCGTCTGCGACGACCTGACGAACGTGGCCTACTTCGCGGGCCTGACCGCCGGCCTGTGGCGCAGCGGGAGCCCGACGTGGCTCGTCACCTGCGGCCTCGCCGTGCTCGCGCTCGACGCGGCGACCGTCGGCTTCCTCTACTGGCGCGTCGCGGCCCGCCTCGGGGGACGCTCGCTCCTCGGCTTCCAGCGCGAGATGGAGGGTCCCGAGCTGCGTCGACGGCCCTGGGGTCGCTTCCTGCTGGGGCTGCAGCGCCTCGTCAAGCGCGACGCCTACGGCGTCGCCTTCGTGCTCCTGGCCCTGGCGAACACCGCGTGGCTCGTGCTGCCCGCGACCGCGCTGGCTCTCGCCGTCACCCTGCCCGCGGTCGTGGGACTGGAGATTCGGGCGGTCGCGAAGTCGCGTGGTAGGCTCGGCGTACGATCGTGAGCCAAGCCTCGGCCGTCTCACCCGCCTTCTGGCGCGACGTCCGCCGCCCCCCCAACCTCGTCTCCCTCGGCCGCATCGCCGTGATCGCGCTGGCCGCCGCCATCTTCCTTTCCGGCTGGCGCCTCACCGGCCTCGCCCTGGGCATCCCCGCCGGCCTCAGCGACTACCTCGACGGCTGGCTCGCGCGGCGGCGCGGGGAGGTGACCGAGCTCGGCTCTCTCCTCGACGTGCTCGCCGACCTGCTCTACCAGCTCGTCTGCTTCTCGCTCGCGGTGCACGAGGGGGTCTGGCCCGCCTACCTGCTGGTCGCCTGGGGCTTTCGCGATCTGACGGTCACGGTGCTGCGCGCGAGCGCGGCGCAGCAGGGATTCACCATCCCGTCGAGCCACCTCGCCAAGGTCGCCATCAACTTCAACTACTACTCGTTCGTCGTGATGGGGCTCGACGTCGCGCGTCCGTTCTCCTCGCCCGAGGTGATGCTCGGCCTGCACTGGGTCGGGCTCGCGGCCGTGCACGCGGGCATCGCGATGCAGTGGATCGCCGGGGGCGTCTACCTCGCCCGCTACGCACGCGGCTATCGCGGCACGACGGCCTGAGCGGGCGGCTCGCGCAGCTCGCGCAGGCTGGTGTCGATCCGGGCGTCGGCGTCGAGCGAGCGGCGAATGACGTCGCGCAAGGGCATCCCCTCCTTCGTGAGGCGGTCCCGCAGGTCCTGGTCGTCGGGGAACAGCGCAAACCCCTCGGCCCATAGGCGTCGAGCGCGGGCGAGATCGTCGAGCCGCCAGTACCAGGCATCCCCGAGGGCCGAGTAGCTGCGCGCTTGGCAGGGGCGGCGGGGCTCCTGTTGCGCCAGCCGCACCGCGGCTTCGAGTTCGGCCACCGCCGTGCGGCCTACGCGGAAGACCCTGGGGTAGAAAAGGTAGACGAAGCCCCGGACGTGGTGACCGAGCCAGGAGGGCCGCAGGGCGACGGCGCGCCCGAGCCGATCCGCCGCCGTCCGGCCGAGCAGGGCCTGCCGCAGGTCGCCCGCCGGAGGGATGCGGTCGACGTAGGCGAGACCGGCGTTGAGCCAGGCGTTGGCGGCGCCGGGCTGACGCTCGACCAGGGCATCGAAGAACCGGCTCGCGCGGTCGCCGCCCCCGCAGCGAATCACCGCCTGGCGGTAGTCGGCCCCCGCGAAAAGATCGTCGGGGGCCGCCGCGACCTGCGCCTCGAGCGACGCGAGCTCTCCCGGGCAGCCATGGGCCGCCTCGCCGCACGTCGCGCGCGCGGGGGCCAGAACGAGGAGAACGAACGCTGCCAGCCTCATCGGCTCAGTCTCAGGAAAAGGTGCAGCCGGCGCGGCACCGTGTTGTAGTAGGAGCCGTACTCGGGAGAGGTCACGTTGGCCTGCACGTCGCGCGGGGCGAAGCTGCCGAGGGCGTTGACGATCCCCAGTCCGAGCCACGGCTCCCACTTCCCGACCTGGAAGCGTCGCTCCACGGCGAGGTCGAGGAGGGCCGCGGTCGGGAAGCGGCCGCGATTGCGCGGGCCCACGTAGTCGAGCGAGGCGTCCACCGTGGAAAAGGGCAGTCCCCGCCGCCAGTCCAGGAGCGACGTCGCGTACCAGTTGCGGCCGATCCGGGAGCTGGCGCGGGCCACCAGGCGGTCGGGCACGTCGACCGGCGTCGGGCCGTACGCGTTGCCGTCGACGACGGCGGCGCGCGCCGTGCCGAAGAGCGCGCTGAAGGCATTGAGGTCGGCCTCCGACCGCGAGTGCACCCAGGAAGCCGACGCCTCGGTTCCCTTGCGGGGGGTGTAGCGCAGGCCGATCTCGATCTCGCGGTAACGCGACTCGCCGTCCGTCGTCAGCAGCATCCGGCCCGCCTCGCCCTGGCCCTCCGGCTCCACGATCGGCTCGTGGCGCCCATGCCGCCGCAGTACGCTCGCTCGCAGCTGCAGGGGGGGAGAGACCCTGAACGCACACTCAGCGCTCCACGTGAGGCTGCGCGCGGCCGAGAGGTCGGCGCCCACCTGCTGGGCGTAGCGCGTGAACGCGAGGGGGGTCTCGCCGTCCCCGGCGTAGCGTGTGTCCGAGCGCGCCTCGATCCGGTCGAACGCCCCGACGAGGCTGGGCGTGCGCTCGCCGAAGAGGCCCACTCCGCCGCGCAGCACCAGGCGCTCGCCCGCCGCGAGCGACGCACCCAGCCGCGGAGTGAAGACCGTGCGGCGCAGGACTCCGTCGCGGTCGAGGCGCAGCCCCGCCTCCACCAGGAGCGGCGCCACGGGTCGCCATCGGCCACGCGCGAAGGCCGCGACGTCGGTGCTGTCGAGGCTCTGCCGCGCCGGCGGGTCGAAGGCGATCCGGCGCGCGAGACTGCCGTCCGTGCGCCGCACTTCGATCGGCTGGCTCGCGCTCGCGCCGTCGAAGGCGACGTGCAGGGCGTCGAGGCCCAGCAGGACGACGCTCTCGCCGAGGCGTCCGGTCCGGACGAGCGAGAGAGTCTCGACCCACTGCAGGGCGGTCGCTTCCCGCTCCTGCCGGTTGAAGTAGCGGCCGCGGTTCCCGTCCGGGCGCAGCTCCAGCACACCGTCCTCGGGCGGCCCGAGTCGCATGTGGTGACGGCTCGCGTGCACGCTGCTGGTCAGCACGCTGGACGAGGCGAGCGCGGCGGTGTGAGAGAGCGAGGCGTTCGCGACGATCAGGCGCTGGTCGTAGGTCGCTCCGGGGGGGTTGAAGGTGCCCAGGTTCAGGCGCTCGCGCCGCTCGGGGAAGAGGCTCAGGAGCGCCCCGAGCTGGTGGCGCGGACCCAGCTGGAGATCGAGTCGCGTGACCGCGCTGAGGTACTCCTGCAGGCTCAACTCGTCCTGCGGCCGGCTCTGCACCTCGGTCAGGGTGTAGCGGTACTGCACGCTCTGGGACAGGAAGAGCCGTCCCGGCAGCAGGGGGCCCTGGAGCGCGAGGCGCGGGGCGAACGAGCCGAGGCCCAGCACGTGGAAGGGAGCTCCACGTTCGAGGCGAAGGCTGGGGTCGAAGTTACGCAGGCCGAACCGCCAGCGGTCGCCGCCCCCCTGAGGGTGCATCACCACCACGCCCGAAGCGAAACGCCCGAACTCCGCGGCGGCGGGGGAGGGCAGCACTTCGACCGAGGCCACGGCGTCGACGGGGACACGGAGCCTGGCCTCTCCCGTGACCGGGTCGGTGAGCAGCATCGACCCGAGCTGGATTCCGCTCTGCGTGGGCCGGCCTCCCCGGATGCTGAGCGACTCGTTTGCGCGGATCACCCCGGGTAGCGTCACCAGGGCGTCCTCGATGCTCCCGCCGCCCGAGGGCAGGCGCTCCAGCATCAGCCCCTGCAGCTCCTCGCGCGGCCCGAGGCTCGCCGCGAGGGAATCGGCCCGCGGCGTGTACTCCACTGCCACGTGCTCGGCGAGCGCGCCGAGGTGCAGCTCGAGCTCGTGCCCTCGCCGACGATCGCACCCGAGGAGTCCGTCAACACGATCGACGCACCGGGCAGTGGCCGCCCGTGGTGAGTGACCTGCCCGCGCAGCCCGGCCGCCTCGTCCGGCTCGAGGGCCAGTCCCGTGGCGACGCGGCTGAAGAGCAGGAGGAGGACGGCGCAGGCGAGACCGCAGGCTGGCGACGGGCTCATCGGCCGGCGACGGGATGAGGGCACCCGACGACGCCCGCCCGGACGAGACGCTCCGCCTGGGCCAGGGCCCCCGGCGTGTCCACGTCGATCCAGTCCGCCCCGCCGACCTCCAGTGCCCACATCACGCCGCGGCCCGCGAGCTCGCGGATCCCACCGGAGAGCGAGCCGTCGCCGTGGGCCAGGCTCTGACGCATGGCGTCGAAGACGGCGAGGGACAGGAGGAACATCCCGGTGTCCACCGCGTCGAAGGGCACGAGCCCCTTCCCGATCGCGACGACCCGGTCGCCTCGCGTGCGCACGCGCGTCGCGTCCTGTGGATCGAAGACGCGCTCGAGGTCGCGGTCCACCACCAGGAGGCCGCCCTCCGGCGCGCAGGGGCTCGCGATGAGGCGCGCGAGCGTCGCGGGCGCAAACAGGTGGTCGGCCATGAGCAGCAGGAAGGGAGCGCTGAACCGCTCTCGTGCCGCGAGCAGGGAAAGGCCGTTGGGCCCTTCGTGGCTCGGGTTGTGGACGAAGTCGACCCCGCCTGGGGGACGAATCGCGAAGCGGTGGGCGACGAGCGCCTCGTGGCGGTGGCCGGTGACGACGTGAACGCGCTCGACCCCCGCGAGGGCGAGCGCCCCCACCACGTGATCGAGGAGCGGCAGCCCCGCCACCGGGACGAGTGGCTTCGGCTCGGGGACGACCCCGAGGAGGCGCGCTCCGTTGCCGGCCGCCAGGACGAGCGCCTCGACGTTCACGTCCCCGCCTGCGCCGCGTCGAGCGCGGCGAGGAAGAGTCGGCACTCGTCGCGCGTCCCGACCGTCACCCTGATGTAGGGACCGAGGCCCGGGGCGTCGCTGCGGTCGCGGACGTGGACGCCGCGCCGCTGAAGGCGTCGCACGAGGGCCCCGGCCGCGCTCGCCCGCAGGAGCACGAAGTTGGCGGGGCTCGGCACGACCTCGTGGCCCCGCGCGCGCAGTTCCCGCACGAGGAAGGCCCGAGCGCGGCGCACCTCCGCCACCCACGCCCGCATGGCGGGCAGGTCCTCGAGCGCGGCCGCCGCCGCGATCTGGGCGAACACGTTCACGTCCTTTCCGTTGCGGATCCGGTCGACCTGGCGCAGCACCGGCTCGCGGCCGAGCAGGTAGCCGCAGCGCAGCCCGGCGAGCGCGAAGGCCTTCGAGAAGGAGCGGCTCACCACCACGTTCTCATGGCGGTCGATCAGGGCCGCCGCCGTCCTGCCCCAGTACTCGTGGTACGCCTCGTCGATGACGAGCAGGCCCGACTGGAGGCGCCTGGCGACTCGTGCGAGAGCGGCGGCAGTGTGGGTGCGACCGGTCGGGTTGTCGGGGTTGCAGACGTAGACGAGGCGCGTCTCGGGCCTCAGGGCGGCGAGGACGTGGCTCAGGTCCGCGCGGAACGGCCGCGGCGAGCGGACCATCTCCACCCCCGCTCCCAGCGCCTCGCCGAACACGCGGAACTGGTCGTAGGAGGGCGCGCAGACGACCACGTGGTCGTCCCGGCGCACGAAGGTGCGCACCAGGTGCTCGAGCGCTGCGTCGGATCCGTTGAAGACCTGGATCTGGCGGACCGGCCGCCCGGTGTAGGCGGCGAGCCGGCGGCGCAGCCTCGACGCGGAGGGATCCGGGTAGCGGTGGATGACGCCGCGCGACAGGAAGGCGGCCAGCTGCTCGAAGACGCGCGGCGAGGGTGGACGGCTGGCCTCGTTCCAGTCCAGCCAGAGTCCGCTCGGGCCGGGCTCGAGGGGGCGCCGCGCAATGGACCGGTAGCGCTTGAGCCCGGCGGCCGGGGGTGGGACACGCCCCTTTCTCATCGGGGGCCTGCCGCCGGCGGGCGCTGCCGGAAGCGGTCCACGACGTCCAGCGCGAAGGCATCGAGCGCTTCGGAATCGATCGGGTCGCCGTTGACCTGCAGGCAGTGCAGCGGAATGCCCTCGCGCTCCACCGCGTGCGCGAGCTGGGCCTCGGCCACGCGATTCGCCATGCACTCGAGGGGCGCCACGCTCACCAGCCCGTCGAGCCGCCCCTGGGCCCATTCGTGCAGGGGACCGCCCAGCGTCAGCGCGGGCTCGCCCTCCAGCTGATGGCGCAGGTAGGGCGCGGCGGCCCGGACCGCCTCGGCGGCACGGGTCGGGGGCGGCCAGCCCAGCGGGGCGGCCACGCAGCGGTGGGCCTGCTCCAGGATCAGCGACTGCACCCAGGCGGAGAGACGGGCCGCGGCGTCGCGCGGGATGCCGACGAGGGCGTTGATGTGCTCCTGGTAGTCCAGCCACTCGTGGACAGGGGCCAGGCGCACCCGCAGCCCGCGCTCCAGCAGGCGCTCCACGAGCAGGTCGCTGCCGAAGGGGTCGCAGCGCACGTAGATCTCGCCCACCACCAGCACGGTCGGGACGGGACGCGTCCCGCGCAGCTGCGCGAAACGGCGGGCCGCCTTGCGCAGCAGCGGGGCGCAGCCGAAGAGCCTGCCGCGAGCCACCTCGGCGAGCGCGTGCGCGACACCCAGCTCTCCCGCTCCGGCCTCCTCGAGAGCGGCGTGCAGGCGCTCGGTCTCCCGTTCGTACAGGCGTCGTGCGGCTCCCGGCTCGCGCTCCACGGCCGCCACGTCGTGGTACATCGCCAGCAGCAGGTCCCCGGCCATCACAGCGCTGAACACCAGGGCCGCGATCCCCCCCGGCACGCCCTCGAAGTAGCCGGTGTCGCGGGGGGACCAGACCTCGACCCGCTCGCCGAGGCCCAGCTCCTCGAACGTCAGCTTGTCGAGCGCGTGGTAGAGGCCGAAACGGCAGGGCCCGCGGGCCGTCGGCATCATCAGGACGAAGTGCTCGCCGGGGTCGACCCCGACCCGCTGCAGCACGCTGCCCAGGGTGAGGGCCAGCGGCAGGCACTCCTTGCCCGAAGTGTGGCGTCGCCCCTGCTCGAGCGCGGCCCGGTCCGGCTCCGGGAGGCACTCGGCACGCACGCCGAGGCCCCGCAGGCAGGCGGCCACCGCCTCCGTCGCGGGCCCGAGGCGCGGCAGCAACAGGCGCAGGCCCCGCCGCCGGACGGTCAGCAGGTCGGGGCCCTCGAGCTCCAGCCGCTCGAGGCCGGGCCCGCTCGGCGCGGCCTCCGCCGCGCCGAGGTCCGCGCGCGCGCCACGCAGGAACGCCTCGACCCGGGTCCGGGTGCCCGCGTCCCCGGTGTGGCCGTCGGTCTCGATCACGGTCCACGGCTTGCCGCGCATGGCGTCGGCGAACAGGTGGAGCAGGAAGCTGTCGGGGCCGCAGGCGTAGCTGCTGCACCAGATCGCGTACAGCCCGGGCCGGCGCCGCACCTGGCGCGCGGCGAGCAGCAGCCGCTGTCCGTGGCCCCAGAACAGGCCGGGCAGCGGGGCCAGGTCGAGCGGCACGGGCAGGCACTCGGCGGGGATGGCGAGCGCACCCTGCTCCCGCAGGATCGCGGGCACGTTGGAGTCGAGGGCGCGGTTGTGGATCGTGTACGGCCGCCCGAGCACCGCCACGGGCAACGTCCCCGTTGTATCGCAGAAGGCGAGCGCCTGCTCACCGAGCCGCGCGCACGCCTCGTCGAAGCGCCGCTGGGCGGCGAGCGCCCGCTCGAACGCCTCCTCGAAACGGCGCCGGGCGACGCCGAGCTCGCGGGCCAGCCCGCGCAACGCGGCCCGGCACGCGGCGCCGCCCAGCCCGCCCTGGGCCAGGTCCAGCACCGGCGAGAGCACGCGGGGCCCCTGGCCCTCGTGGCGGGCGCGGATGCTCCAGCGCAGCACGTCCGCCGAACCTTCCACGATCGGGCAGAGCACCGAGCGGGGCGCGCCGCGCTCGGCCGGCGTGCTGATCAGCATCGGCAGGAACAGCAGCTCGGCGCCGCTCTCGGCCAGGTCGCCCACCAGGCCGTGGTGCAGTTGCATGGGCGCACAGAAGGCCACCGTCGCCTCCTCGGCACCGCGCCGCAGCGCGGCCCGCCCGCCCCCGCGCCGAACCTCCAGGCGCAGGCCGAGGCCCGCCAGGAACGTGGCGAAAAAGGGGAGCAGTTCCTTGAGCGTCAACTCGTCGGTGAGGGCGACCCGCGGCCCGGAATCGGCCCCTGGGAGGGCTCGGAGCAGGGACAGGACGAGCTCCTCGCGCTCGCGGAAGGGGTCGGGCGCACCCGGCGGAAGGCGGGTCCGCGCGGCCGTGGGCTCGTGCAGCGTGCAGGCGCCTCCCCAGGCCACGCGGTGCGTGGCATCGCCCAGCTGCGTCTCGAGGCGCTCGATCCGGCAGCGGTTGCCGCCGCCGCCGCAGCCCTGGGTGGAACGGCAGACGAACTGCTCGCGCGCGGCGACGCGGGCCTCCAGGAAGCCGCGCAGCCCCAGCGCCGCCGCGAGCGGGCGCTCGCGGCGGGCCAGCCGCGCGATGCCGAGCGCGCCGATCGTCCCCGGATGGGGCGGGACCACCACCTGGGCGCCCGTTCGGCGGGCGACCGCCGCGGCGAGCGCATCGGAGGCGAAGGGCATTCCCTGGCAGAAGACGACCTCGCCCACCGGGCGGTTGCCCTTCACGCGGTTGAGGTAGTTCTGGACGACCGAGTCGTACAGCCCGGCCACGATGGCGGGCGTACCGACGCCGGCCGCCGCGGCCTCGTCCATCGCCTCGGCCATGAACACCGAGCAGTGCTGGCCGAGCGACACGCCACCCTCCGCCGCCAGCGCGAGCGCGCCGAGCGCCGCCACGCCGGGCCGACCCTCCAGGCGGCAGCCCTGCTCCTCGATGAAGGAACCGGTGCCCGCGCTGCAGGCCTCGTTCAGCGCGGACTCCACCACCCGGCCGCCGACCAGGCGCATGTACTTGGCGTCCTGGCCACCGATCTCGAAGATCGTGTCCACGCGCGGATCGACGCTCAGCGCGCCCTCGGCGTGGGCCGCGATCTCGTTCTCGACCAGCAGCGACTCGGGCCCCAGGCAGCGGGCGAGCAGCGGGCCGAGCACCTCTCGGCCGCTGCCGGTCACGCCGACGGCCGCGACTGGCGCCTGCCCCCACGGGCCCGCGAGCCACTCGCGGACCAGGCGCTGGGCGGCGCCCAGCGGATCGCCGGAGGTGGGCGTGTAGGAGTGCCAGAGGAGCGCGCCGTCCGCGGTGTCGATGGCGGCGGCCTTGGTGCCGGTCGAGCCCACGTCGAGGCCCAGCACCAGCCGGGCCCCGGGTCGCTCGGCGGGAGCCGGCAGGGACGGCGCGGGCAGCCGGCGGACGCCGTCCAGGGCCGCCGCCAGGGGCGGCAGCGGGTCGAGGCGCGGAGCGGTTCCCGTCGATCGCGCGCTGCGCTGGGGCGAAGTCGCGGCCAGCACGGCGCAGCCGAACGCCTCGCAGAAGGCCGCGTCGTCCTCGGTGAGCTCGAGCCACTCCAGGCCGTGGCGAGCCAGGAAGGCGCGCAGGTGCTGACGAAGGCGCGCGGAGCGCGACACCCCGCCGAGCAGGGCCACCCGGGGCGGGCAGACCCGCGGCCTCAACAGCGCCTCCGCGCTCTCGGCCACGGCGTCGAAGAGCCCCGCCACGATCCGCGCCCGGTCGTGCCCGGCGTTGGCGAGGTGCGTCATGTCGGTCTTGAGGATCACCGGACAGCGGCCCGAGAGCGGCGCGGCGGCGTCGCCGGCCGTGGCCGCGAGCGCGCTGGCCCCGGCCACGTCGAGGCCGAAGCGCTCGACCAGCTGGCGCAGGAAGTTGCCGGTGCCCTGCGAGCAACGCGGCCCCTCGCGCAGCACGGCGCGCCCGCTCGCCCGCAACTCGAGCGCCGAGACCCCGTGGCTGCCGATCGAGAGCAGGGTGGCCGGCGCGTCGCCGTGCTGGAAACGGAAACCTGCCGCGCGGGCCTGCTTCTCCGGCACGCGGGCCAGGCCCAAGGACCGCGAGAGCCGGCCGCAGCCGACGACGGCGGCCCCGTCGGCCCCGGCCAGCAACTCCTCGAGGACCGGACCCGGGCGCTTGCCGTGCTCGACACGCGCGCTGCGGAGGCGGCGCAGCGTCCCGTCCACCCGCTCCAGCTCCACGAGCTTGAGCGTCTCGGCCCCGACATCCAGCCCGATGAAGCGCGTCACGCCGGAATCATAGACGGACAGGCGGTCGCCTTCTCGCGGTGCCGCGGAAGGGGATGGCCGCGGCGGGTGTGGGATAATGCCGCCCCTCCGTGCCCTCCCGGCTTCTCCCCGCAATCGTCTGCTCACCCAGGCGGGCCTGGCTCGTGGCAGGCCTCCTCACCCTGGTGCTGCGCGCCCCGGCCCTGTGGATCCCGGTCCTCGACCCGGACGAGGCCGGCCACGCCGTCGGCGCCGTCGTCTGGCTCGAGGGCGGCGTCCCCTACGTCGACTACGCGGACAACAAGCAGCCGCTCGTCTACGCCGCGCTCGCCGCGGTCTTCGCGTTGTGCGGCCCGAGTCTCGTCGCGGTGCATTGGCTCACCCTGCCCTGGCTCCTGCTCACGGCCTGGCTGGTCGCCCGCTTGGCCCGGAGCCTGCACGGTGCGACGGCGGCCGCGCTCGCGCCCGTCCTCTTCGCCCTCGCGAGCGTCGCCTGGGTCGAGAAGGACATGCTGGCCACGAACACGGAGCTGCTCGCCAACCTGCCGCTCGTCGGTGCATTCGCGCTCGCGCAGGACGGGCGCGCGACTCGCCGCGCGATCCCCGCGAGGGCCGCCCTGGCGGGCGTTCTTGCGGGCGCGGCGGCGCTGTTCAACCTGAAGGCCGCCCTCGCATGCCCCGCCCTGGCCTTCGCCCTCGTGGTGCCCCGCGTCGCCGTGCCGGACGGGGCCGCGCGCAGGGTGCGACGCGTCGCCGCGGCCGCCCTGGGAGCGAGCCTCCCTCTCGCGGCGACAGTCCTGTACTTCCGCGCCAGGGGCGCGCTCGACGGGCTCGTCGAGTGGAACGTCCTCGCGAACCTTCGGTACGCGGGAACCGGGCCGCCCCTCGGCTCGGGGGGCGTCGAGGCCGGGATCCTCTACGGCTGGCCGCGACTCGCGCTCTTCGTTGCGGCAACCCTGCCCCTGTGGGTCGCGGTCGGCGTCGGCGCGAGGCAGGATGGGCTGCGGCAACCTGCAGCGAACGCCGTGCGACTGTGGCTCCTGCTGAGCCTGGGCGCGGCTCTCGTCGGGGGACGTCTCTACGGGCACTACTTCATCCAGCTGCTGCCCCCGCTGGTGGCGCTCGCCTCGGGTCCCCTCGCCGCCCTCGCGGAGGGGGCTGCGTGGAGCAGGGGGCGCCGCGTCGTGACTGGACTCGCGGCGGCGGGGCTGCTGCTCCCGGCGCTGGGCTTCGCCATCGCCGGACACGGGCGGATCGCCAGCGGCGCGCTCGACGCCCTTCGCCCGCCGCTCGCGGCCGTGACCGACGCGGTGCGGGCGCGCACGCGCCCGGGCGATCGCGTCTTCGTGTGGGGCTACTGGCCCCAGCTCTACTTCCCTCTCGCGCAGGCGGGCCGGCTCCCCGCGACGCGGTTCGTGTTCCCGCAGACTCTCGCGGGCTACGTGCCCGGCCGCCCCTGGGGGGCCGTCCCCGGCCGACCCGCGCGGGACTTCGTCGTCGCCCTGCACTGGGCGCAGTTCCTGGCGGACATGGAGCGGCACCCCGCGGAGTGGATCGTGGACACCGCCCCGGCAGCCGTGCACTTCTGGGAGCGCTACCCCATGGCGTCCTCTCCTGCCCTCGCGGCCCTCGTCGAGTCTCACTACCGCAGGGAGGCGGTGGTCGACGGCGTCGTCCTGTATCGGCGCACCGGGCGACTGCCGCCGGGGACGCAGCCGTGAGCCGCCGCGCGCGGGTGGCGGCTCTTCTGCTCGGGCTGGTCCTGCTGGGGCTCCTCGTGCAGCGCGCAGGCCCGGCGGTCCTGCTGCGGCAGGCGCGGGCGCTGGGCCCGGTCTGGCTGGCGCTGGTGCCACTCTCTTTCTCCTGGTTCCTGCTCAACACGTGGGCCTGGCGGCGGACGTTCGAGGACGAGCCTCCGCCCTTTCGGACGCTCCTGCGGATCCACCTGGCCGCCGAGGCGATCAGCAACGTGACGCCCTTTCTCGCGCTCGGCGGAGAGCCGCTGAAGGTGGCGCTGCTCGCGGGCCGCGTGCCGACCGCAAAGGCAGCCGCTTCCGTGGTCGCGGACGGCCTCGTCCATCTCGCGAGCGCGGCCGTCTTCGTGACGGCGGGCCTGGGCCTGGGGCTGCTCGTGTTCCGCCTGCCCCGCGGCCTCGCGGCCCCGCTCCTGCTCGCGGACGCGGGCCTCGTCGTGGCGACCTTCGTCCTGCTGCGCGGGCTCGCCCACGGCGCGGCTGCGCCGCTCGTCGGGCGACTGCGGCGACTGCTCTTGGCTCGCTTCGGCGCGGGCGCGGGGCTCGCCACCGGGGCCGATGCGCTGGACCGGCAGCTGGCGTTCTTCCTGCGTCCGGGCCAGGGTCCGTTCGCCGCCTGCCTCGCCGGCCACGTCGGCGGCCGCCTCATGGGCGCGGTCGAGGCCTGGGTCATCCTCGCGGCGATCGGCGCGCCGGTTCCGCTGGCGGGCGCCGTGTTCCTGATCGCGATCGTGCACGTCCTCGTCAACCTGTGCTTCAGCGTGGTGCCGAGCCAGCTCGGCGTCCAGGAGGCGACGGCGTATGGCCTCTTCGCTGCGATCGGCCTCGATCCGGGCGCGGCGGTGACGCTGAGCCTCGCGCGCCGCGTCCGCGGTCTGGTCTGGACGGGGGTGGGGCTGCTCCTGCTGCAGCCCTGGCGGAGAGCGGCATGAGGCGCCTCGGCCACAACACGGCCCTGGCGGTCCTCAGCGAGGGATCCAACGCGGCGCTCTTCCTGCTCGGCTTCGTGGCGGCCCGCGTGCTCGGACCGGAGGCGTTCGGTCAGTACGGCACGGCCATGGCGCTCGTGGGCCTCTTCCGGATCCTGGCCGATCTGGGCCTGCCCGCGGCGTCCACGCTCGAGGTGAGCCGCGAGCCTTCGCTCGCCGGCCGCTTCTTCGGGAACCTCCTCGGGCTCCAGCTGCTGCTGGGCCTCGTCGCCGTGACGCTGTGCCTCGCCGCGGGTCGCGCGATCCACGAGGGGGTGACCTTCATCGCGGTGGTCGTCCTGTGCGTGGAGTTGCTGGCCCGCGCGGTCCAGTCGACGCTGCGCTGCGTGCTGAGGGTGTTCGACCGCTTCGACGTCGACGCGCTCGCCATGACGACCGAGCGCACCCTCACGCTCCTGCTGGGCGTTGGCGCACTCGCCGCCGGCGGCGGCGTGATCGGCCTGGTGGCCGTGTACGCCTCGATCCGCGCCCTCAACGCGGCCGCAATCCTGGCCTGGGTGCGCCACCGCCTCCTGCCCCTCGGCCCCCGACGCGACGCCGCGACCTGGGGAGCGCTGCTGCGCGGCGGGCTGCCCCTCGTGATGGCGGGCACCCTCACCTCGCTCGTGGTTCAGCTGGACAGCCTTCTGCTCGAGAACATGTGCGGCGCGCGCGAGGTCGGCCTCTACCGCGCCCCCCTGCGCATCGTCGAGGGCCTGGGCATCCTGCCTCGCGCCCTCGGGATGGCCCTCCTGCCGGTCTTGCCGGCGCTGCACGCGCGCGACCCCGGCGCGCTGGCTCGGCCCTACCGCCGGGCGCTCGGTCTGCTCCTGCTGGCGGCGCTGCCCGTCGCGGCGAGCGGGCTCGTCCTGGCGGGGCCGATCATGCGGCTCGTCTTCGGCGAGGCCTTCGGCGGGGCCGCTGCGGGAGCGCGGGTGACGATTCCGGTCATCGTGCCCTTCTTCATCGCCCACCTGGGCGAAACGCTGCTCGCCTGCATCGGTCGCGCCAGGGCGATCGTCCCGCTCGCGCTGGCCGCGTTGGCCCTGAACCTGGTCCTCGCGCTGGCCCTCATCCCCGGGCACGGCAGGATGGGCGCCGCCATCGCCACGCTGGCCGGCGTGACCGTGCACGCGGTGCTGGTGACGGCGACGGTGTGGCGCTCAGGCGGCCGGGCCACCGCGCCGCTCGGCTCCTTACTGATCCGATGAAGGAACCAGGCGGGCCGACAGGTCGGGGCCCTTCATGTCCTTGTCGAGGGGGAACATCGGCCGGGTGATCCGCTTGTAGGGCAGGCGGGCGAGGTCCTGGTCGACGCCGCCGGGTGTCAGCGCCATGAGCCAGTCGCCGCGCAGATCGTACAGCTCGGGGACCAGGTAGCCGATCTTCACGACGAGGATCGGCGTCTTGCGCGGATCGAGGCCCAGGCGGGTGAAGTCCGCCTCGTGGTGATAGGGCTTCCTCTTCTTCGTGACGATGACGTGCACGCTGCCCACCTTCACGACGACCTCCGTCTCCGCGTGCAGGTCGCCCTGCCGGATGGCCTCGACGGTGCCGGAGAGCCGGACGGGCGGGGCGTAGCGGGCGTCGACCGCCGCACCGGCGAGCGTGTCGACGTGGCCGCCGACGCCGGCCTTCTCCGCCTCCCGCACGAGGTCGGGGCCGGGGATGGAGGCGTAGATCAGGCCCGGACCGTTCGCCGCCTTGAACTCCGGGCGCTTCAGGATCTGCGTGAGCGTCCAGGTCACGTCGCCCGCGCCGCCCGCGGTCGGGTTGTCGCCCATGTCGCTGATGACGAACGGGCGCTTGTCGCTGGCGAGCGCCCTGGCGAGGCTCTCGTCGAGGGTCGCGGTGGGCGCGACGAAGGCGAACTGCGAGCGGACCTTCCAGAAGCTCCGCGCCAGCTCCTCCGCGGCGCCGGTGACCGCGGCCTTGTCGTCGCCGGTGACCAGGACGGCCGCGTGGTTGCGCGGCTCGTCGGCCCAGGCGTAGCCGATCCAGATGGCCGCGTCGGTGACGCCGGGCCGCTTCGAGGCGGGGGCCACCAGAGCGTAGAGGCTCTTCCCGGGCTCGATCCGCGTGCTCGTCTGCTCGCCGGGAAGGAGGATCGGCACCGGGACCCACGCCTTGTAGGCCGGCTTGCCCTTCCCGCGCTCGAGCCGGTCCAGCAGGTTGGTGACCGCCCTCTCCTTCGACTCCAGCTCGTCCTCGTGCGGCGCCATCCGGTAGCAGGTGATCAGGTCGGACTGGTGCGCGAGGCGCCACGACACGTTGCCGTGAAGGTCCATCGAGGTCGAGATCAGGGTCTTCTTTCCGACGACGGCGCGGACCCTCTCGATCAGGTCACCCTCGGGATCGTCGAGGCCAAGGACGCTCATTGCCCCGTGGATGTCGAAGAAGAGGCCGTCGTACGGAAGGCCCGCGGCGAGCAGCTGGAGCATCTTGCCGACGAGCGACTCGTACGCCTCCCGCGTGACGCTCCCGCCGGGCAGCGCGTGGCCGGTCAGCGTCGGAACCCAGGTGGCGCGCTTGCGCGCCGGCTGCCCGGGGGCGAGGAAGGGATAGGTCTCCAGGACGGCCGGTCCCATCTGGGCGTGGAACTCCGCCTCGACGGTCCTCGCGGGGGAGAACGTGCTCGACTCGATGGCCAGCCCCGCGATCGCGACCCGCGGCAGCCTGACCGGCTCGCCCTTGCTCTCCGTCGCTCGCGCCGACGCCGTGATGAGGAGGCCCACGAGTAGTCCGTGAACGGCAGCCCTGGTCATTCGTCTCTCCCTTGTCACGCGCAAGGCTAGCACCGCGGCCACTCGAGCGGCCGCAGGTGAACTAGGCCTCGCGCTCCTCCGCCTGGTCCTCCGCCGGGACCTCCGGCGGCGGCGCGGGCTTCGGAGCGCGGCCGGGCTCTCGCACGACCACCGTGTGGACGGTGCGGTCGTGGGGGAGCTGGCGGTTCGGGTCGCGCCAGAGGTCGAGAACCGGCCAGCCCAGCAGGGCCGGGATGTGGAGGTAGCCCGTGAAGCGCTCGAAGGACTCGACGAGCGACAGCCGCTCGCCGTCGAGGCGACGCACGCGCAGGCCCGCCAGACGCTTCCCGAGGGTCGCACCGGAGAGGGCGGTGAGGAGGCTGAAATAGAGCGCCGGGACCCCGAGCAGGGCCATCGCCCGAGCCCCGGCCGGGATGAGCTTCTCGATGGGCACCCGAACGTGGCCGGGTGCCAGGGGCGGCTCGCTGCTCTCGTCGAGGCGCAGCGAGAACTCGAGGTCGCGGGTGGCGAGAACCGCGGCGGCCTCCTCCCGTCGACCCTCCTCGACGGCCAGCGCGGCGGCGGGCGGCAGCCCCGGTGCCTCGAGGCGCACGAGCAGCGGCGCCAGCGAGCTCAAGGCCGCTTGGCGGGCCGCGGGATCGGCGGCGCGCGCCGAGAGGAAGACGCGCAACCCGTCCCAGGCGGGTCGGTCGCTCGCACGCAGCGAGAGCGCCGCCGCGCCCAGGGCCACGGCGATCGTCGGCACCACCAGCAGGAGCCCGTCGAGCAGCAGCGCGAGCGCGCGGCGGGTGGGCGAGCCGAGGGGCTGGCCCAGCACCTCCGGCGCGACCTTCAAGTGGTGGTCCTGGACCTGTCGGGCCGCCATGGCCGGTATCCTACAACGACGCCTGAGCCGAGCGCGCTCTCCCGCTGGCCAAACTCAGCGCGCGAGCGTCGGCACCACGACTCTCGTGAGCTGGATCTCGCCGCTCGAGCCGCCGGCGCCCGCGCCAGCCTCCAGCGCCCAGGTGAGGTCCACCACGTACTCGTTCGGCAGCCCCTTCGAGCGCCAGAAGGCGAAGGGTCCACCCCGTCGATCGTGACGCTGCCGATCGGAAGAAGAAGGAGTCGCCGTTCGCGGTCCAGCTGCGAAGGGCCTGTCCCCTGAAGTCGCTGCTGCGCCAGTTCGAGGTGTAGAGCTCGCCGACCGTCGCGCTCTCCGGACCCGTCGAGGAGATCGTGCC
The DNA here is from genome assembly GCA_044229815.1 of Vicinamibacteria bacterium. Classification (GTDB taxonomy): domain Bacteria; phylum Acidobacteriota; class Vicinamibacteria; order Fen-336; family Fen-336; genus DATBSL01. Next base: position 23,213 of record JBGASI010000020.1, read on the forward strand.
GGGCACCGCCGTGGGAGTCGGCGAGGCGGGCGCCGCCGGCGCCGTCGGCTGGGAGCTGGACCCGCAGCTGGCGCTGAGCAGGGTGGCGAAGAACGGCAGCAACCGCACGACGAGCGCATGGCGCATGGTGAACCCACTCGACCGGACCGCCGGTCCGCTGCCGGAGCCTAGCGCCCGCCCGGGAACGCCGTCAAAGAGTGGTTGCCGGCGCTTGTGGCGGCGGCCGCCATGGGATAGCGTCCCGCCAACAATCCCGTGACGATCCCTCGCACCCGCAGGGAAGAAGGAGAAGACGCATGTTCGGCAAGACCGTGTCCCAGTACCTGGGCTTCCAGAAGGTGGTGCTGGCCCTGATCGTGGCGGCGTTCCTCGTGCGCCTCGCGCTGTCCCTGAGCGGACAGCCGAACTCCGTCGGCAAGTGGGTCAGCGTGACGGTCGTGCTGCTCGCCGGCCTCGTGTACTACGGGGTGAGGGTGCACACGAGCGGCTTCGGGAGCTACAAGCAGCTCTACCCGTTGGTGCTGTTCCAGAGCCTCGTCGGGGAAGGGCTGGTGGCCCTGGCCGTCGCGCTCGGGATCCTCACCGGGACCGACAACATCTACACGGCGCCGGAGTACAGCGGGGGCGGCGACGGCAAGAACTGGGGCCACGTCATCGCCCACCTCGTCGTCGCGGCGGTCATCCTGCCCCTCATCAGCTGGGGCCTCAGCTCGCTGGTCCTGTTCGTCACGAAGAAGCTGGCGCCGCGCCGCGCCTGAGCCTTCGGGTCTCGCCCGGCGCCGGTGGCCGTCGCGGCGAGGCCCGGCCTACAGCGACCAGCCGTCGCGGTAGCGGATGTGCAGCAGCTCGTTCGCCTTCTCGTTGTTCGTGAAGCGCAGGCTGGGGCTGTCCCACACGAGGCGCTGGTCCTTCATGCGGATCGCCAGCATCCCGAGCAGCACCATCTCCGTGAGCGCACCGCCGTACTCGAAGGTCGAGCACGGCGGCGTGCCGCCCGGTCCTTCCTTGCAGGCGCGGATCCAGTCGCCCTCGTGGCCTTCCGTGACGCGGCGCAGGGTCTTCGGCGGGCGCTTGTACTCCTGCATGCGCGTCTCGGGGATGAGGCGCACACCGTCGGCGCCGTGCGAGCCGTGCAGGATCTTCCCCTTCGTCCCGACGAGCAGCGCGCCGCTGCCCGGCAGCGCGCGGCCGGGCTCGAGCTCCTCGGGAATCGGGGGCAGCAGGCGCCCGTCGTACCAGGTGAGCTTCACCGGCGGGCGCGAGCCGCGGGCCGGGAACTCGTAGCGCACGATCGACGCCCGCGGGAACGTCTGCGCGGCCACGGCCGGCTCGAAGTGGGTCGAGGTGGCCTGGACCGTCCGCGGGGCGCCCAGCTCGAGCGCCCAGAACGCGGGGTCGAGGATGTGGCAGCCCATGTCGCCGAGGGCACCCGTGCCGAACTCCAGCCACGCCCGCCACTTCGTCGGGTGGTACTCGGGGTGGTAGGGCCGGTACGGGACGGGCCCGAGCCACAGGTCCCAGTCGAGCGAGTCCGGCACCGGCGGCGTGTCCGTGGGCAGCGCCCGCTGCACGAAGTCCGACCACGGGTCGCCCCCCACCGGCCGGTCGGTCCAGGCGTGGACCTCGGTCACGTCGCCGATCGCGCCGTCGTCGAGCCACTCCTTCAGCAGCCGGATCGACTCGTAGGAGTGGCCCTGGTTGCCCATCTGCGTCACGACGCCGGCGCGCCGCGCCGCCTCCGTGATCCTGCGGGCCTCGAAGATCGTGTGGGTGAGCGGCTTCTGGCAGAAGACGTGCTTGCCGGCCTGCAGCACCGCCATCGTGATGACGGCGTGGGTGTGGTCGGGTGTCGCGATCACGACCGCGTCGATGCCCTTCTCCTTCTCGAGCATCACGCGGTAGTCCCTGTAGAGCTTCGCCTTCGGATAGAGCGCGATCGTCTTCGCCGCGTAGGCGCTGTCGACGTCGCACAGCGCGACGATGTTCTCGCCCTCGCAGTTCTTGAGGTTGGCGGCGCCCATCCCGCCCACGCCGATCGCGGCTATGTTGAGCTTGTTGGCGGGCGCCTGGGCCCCGAACAGCCGCCTGGGGACGACCGTAGCCGAGAGCGCCGCCAGGGCGGAGGTCGAGGCGAACTTCCGGCGGGACAGCGTGCGGCGCGGGTCGTGGCTCATGCAGCGGATCGTATGCGCCCGCGGCCCAGCGGACAAGACGACCCGGCGGCTACGCCTCGAGCTTCGTCCACTTTCGCTCGGACTTCGAACTCTCGAGGACGGTGGCGATGAAGGCGAGCCCGGCGACGCCGTCGTCCACGGTCGGGTGGTCGGCCTTCGGGTCGGGGTCGCCGGCCACCTGGGCACGGATCGACTTGAAGCCCTCGCGGTAGACGTTGGCGAAGGCCTCGATGAAACCCTCGGGGTGGCCGAAGGGCGTGCGCGTGTACTCCTTCGCGAGCGGCGAGAGGACGACGGGGTTGCCGCGCGAGAGGCGCGTCTCGAAGCCGGCCGGGTCCTTGATCACGAGGTAGTTCGGGTTCTCCTGCCACCACTGCAGGCCCTTCTTCGTGCCGTAGACGCGGATGTTGAGGCCGTTCTCCTCGCCGGACGAGATCTGCGAGGCGTAGAGCAGGCCCTTCGCCCCGCTCTTGAAGCGCAGCAGCATCATCGAGTCGTCGTCGAGCTTGTGGCCCGGGATGAAGGAGGAGACCTCGGCGCACAGCTCGTCGATCTCGAGGCCGCTGACGTAGCGGCACAGGTTCTCGGCGTGGATGCCGATGTCGCCCGTGCAGTTGGAGGGCCCGGCCTGCGAGGGATCCATCCGCCACATGTTGATCTCGCTCGCGCCGCCCTCGACCAGCTGCGACAGCCAGCCCTGGGGGTATTCGACCACGACCTTGTTGATGCGGCCGAGCTCGCCCGCGGCGATCCGGTGGCGGGCCTCCTTCACCATCGGGTAGCCGGTGTAATTGTGCGTCAGCACGAAGGCGGTGCCCCTGGCGCGGACGAGGTCGCGCAGCGCGCGGGCGTCCTCGAGCGAGGTGGTCATCGGCTTGTCACAGACGACGTTGAAGCCGTGCTCGACGAACGCGCGCGCGACCTCGTAGTGGTAGGAGGTCGTGACCACGATCGAGACGAAGTCGAGCCGCTCCGCGACGGGCCGCTTCGCCTCCTGCTCCGCCATCTCGCGGTAGCTGGCGTAGACGCGCGAGGGCTGAAGGTGCAGCGCCTCGCCGGCCTGCCGCGACTTGCCGGCGTCGCGCGAGAAGCAGCCCGCGACGAACTCGGCCTCGCCGTCCATCGTCGCGGCCATCCGGTGCACCGGACCGATGAAGGCGCCCTGCGCGCCGCCGACCATGCCGCCCCTGAGCCTGCGACCGTAGACGTCCTTGCCCATGTTCCGGCTCCTCCTTCGGTGAAACGGAATCTCTCACGGGGGGATCGGGCCCCGCAAGCGGGCCGCGCCAACGCAGGCGCGGGATGTGGATGTAGTATCGATTGAGAACGCCGAAGGCACTGAACCGGTCGCTCGCCCGTCGTCCCGTCGCGCTGGTCCGCGGGTGGCGTCGTCTCCGTAGCCGTCGAGATCACGCGAGGAGCCTCACGTGCCCTGCCATGACGCACCGGCCTCGAGCCGGGCCACCCTGCGCATCGTTTCCGCACTGGCGCTGTCCATCCTCGGCTCGGCCTGTGGCCGACAGGCCGCCGCGCCCGGCGGTGGCCCGACCGCCGTGCCGGTCGAGGCGCTGACGCTGCAGCTGCGGCCCGTGGAGCAGTCGAGCGAGCTGGTCGGGACCGTGAAGTCGCGCCGCTCCACGACCGTACAGCCGCAGGTCGAGGGCTTCGTGACGCGGATCCTGGTCCGCTCGGGAGACCGGGTGCAGCCGGGAACGCCGCTCATGCAGATCGACTCGAGCATGCAGCGGGCCGCGGTGGCGAGCCTGGAGTCGCAGCGAACGAGCCGCGAAGCGGACCTTCGTCACGCCCAGCAGGAGGCCGCCCGCATGAAGACCCTGCTCGAGGCCGGGGCGTCGAGCCAGTCCGAGTTGGAGCAGGCGCAGACGACGCTCGCCACCGCGCAGGCGCAGGTCAGGGCGGCGGAGGCGCAGGTGAGCCAGCAACGCGTGGTCCTGGGCTACCACCTGGTGAGCTCGCCCACGGCCGGGGTGGTCGGCGACGTGCCCGTCCGGGTGGGGGACAGCGTGACGCGGTCGACCGTGCTCACCACGATCGACCAGAACGCCGGCCTCGAGGTCTACATCGGCGTGCCCGTGCAGGAAGCCGAGCACCTGCGGATCGGGCTGACCGTCCAGCTGCTCGACGACCGGGGCCGCCTGCTCACGTCCGCGCCGCTGTCGTTCGTCTCGCCGTCGGTGGACGCGCGCAACCAGTCGGTGCTGGCCAAGGCGACGCTCGAGCGGCCGGAGGGCCTGCGCACCGAGCAGTTCGTGCGCGTGCGCATGGTCTGGACGCAGGCCCCGGGCCTGACCGTCCCGGTGGTGGCCGTGAACCGCGTCAACGGCCAGTACTTCGCCTTCGTGGCCGAGAGCGGGCCGGGCGGGCAGACCGTGGCGCACCAGCGCGCCGTGGAGCTCGGTGTCGTCGTTGGCAACGACTACGTCGTGAAGTCCGGGCTCGAGGCGGGAGAGAAGCTGATCGTGTCCGGCATCCAGAAGATCGCCGACGGCGCGCCCGTGACGCTGGTGACGGTGGCCGCGCCGGCGTCGCCCGCCGGGAAGGGCAACTAGTCGTGCTGTCCGACGTCTTCATCCGCCGGCCGATCCTCGCCAGCGTCTGCTCGCTGCTGATCATCCTGGCCGGCGCGATCTGCATCCCGCTGCTGCCGATCGCCCGCTATCCCGCGCTGGCGCCGCCCTCGGTCACGATCAGCGCCTTCTACACCGGCGCCAACGCGCAGGCGGTCGAGAGCGCGGTGACGACGCCGATCGAGCAGGTCGTCAACGGCGTCGAGGGCATGACCTACATCACCTCCTCGAGCACGAACAGCGGCTCGAGCGCGATCACGGTCTACTTCGACATCAGCCGCGACCCCGACCTCGCCGCCGTGGACGTGCAGAACCGCGTCAACCAGGTGCTCGGCCGGCTGCCCGCCGACGTGCGCACCACCGGCGTCACCGTCACCAAGAGCACGGCCGGCTTCATGGGCGGCCTCGGCTTCTTCTCGAAGGACAACCGCTACAGCGCCCAGTTCATCAGCAACTACCTCGACGTCTACGTGCGCGACGCGATCAAGCGCGTGCCGGGCGTCGGCAACGTGCTGATCTTCGGCGAGCGCAAGTACGCGATGCGCGTCTGGCTCGACCCGTCGCGCCTCGCCGCGCGCGGCATCACCGCCGGAGACGTGGTGCGCGCGCTGCGCGAGCAGAACCTGCAGGTCGCGGCGGGCGCCGTCGGCGAC
>JBGASI010000461.1:0-4043 GCA_044229815.1 Vicinamibacteria bacterium
GAGCCGTTCGACGGCGGGGCCGTGCACATCGGCGCGCTCGACGCGATGGCGGGACTGCCGTTCCGCTTCCTCGCGGTCCCGGGCCTCGTGGAGGGGGGCTACCCGGGCGTCTTCCGGCCCGACCCCTTCCTGCTCGACGGCGAGCGCGAGGCCCTGGACGCCGGCGGAGGGCCTGGCGCGAGCGCGGCCACCGCCACGCGGCCCAACCGGCGGCGGCCGGCGCCCAAGGAGCAGTTGCCGCTGTTCGCGCCACCGGCCGAGGAGCCGGGGCCCGCCGGGAGCACCGTGGAGCCGACCGGCGGCCGACTGCCGACGACCCAGGACCGCATCCTCGAGGCGCGACGCCTGTTCCAGCGCGCGGTCGGCCAGGCGAGCGAGCGCCTGGTGCTGTCCTACCCGCGTGCCGACGGGCGCAGCGGCCGCGAGCGCCTGCCCTCGCTGTTCTTCGCCGCGGCCGCCTCGACGCTGGCTGGGCGGGCCCTCGCGGGCGCCGAGCTCGACCGGCTCGTCGAGGAGGACGCGCTCGACCGCCTCGCGCTCGAGGACGCGCTCGACCCGGGCGAGCGTGACCGCATCCGCCTGCGGCAGGACGAGGCGGCGGCCACGGCGGTGGCGGCCGGCTCGCCGTTCTTCCGCCAGTCGCGCCGGGCGAGCCCGGCCCGCTGGTCCCCGCGGCTGACGCGCTACGACGGGCTGGTGGGCGAGCTCGAGGAGCCGCTGCGCGCGCGGCTCGACCCGCTGCAGGCGCAGCGCCCGCTGTCGGCCAGCCGGCTCGCGACGTACGGCCGCTGCGGCTTTCAGTACCTGCTGCAGCACGTGCTGCGGCTCTCGCCGACACCCGAGCCGGAGGAGCGCCGGCGCATCGACCCGCTGGAGCGGGGCGACCTGTTCCACAAGGTGGCCGAGCGCTTCCTGCGCGAGCGCCGCGACGCGGGGGAGCTGCCGCTCGTGGCCGGCGAGCCCGTCCGCGAGCGGCTGCACGCGCTCGCCGAGGCGGCCCTCGAGGGACTGGTCGAGGGCAGCCCGCCGCGCTTCACGCTGCTGTGGGAGCGCGAGAAGCGGCGCTTCCACGAGACGGTCGAGGCCTGGCTCGGGCGCGAGACGAGCGCCAGCGGCCGCCGGCCGGCGCACTTCGAGGTGAGCTTCGGCCTCGGCGAGGGGCCCGACGGCCTCGAGCCGCACGACCCCGAGCCGCTGGTGGTCGAGCTGGGCGAGGACCGCGCGCTGCGCGTGTGCGGCAAGATCGACCGCATCGACCGGCGGGACGACGGCGGGCTGGTGCTGCGCGACTACAAGACGGGCAAGGCGCCGCGGGACGACGGCGGTGTCTTCCGCGGCGGCCGGCAGCTGCAGATCCCCTTCTACGTGCTCGCCTCGGCCCGGCTTTTCCCGGGCGAGAGCGTGAGGGACGCCTTCCTCGACTACGTCGACGGCGGACGGCAGGTGGCCTTCCGGCCCGACGCCGTGAGCGGCGAGCCCTTCCGCGCGTTGCTGCGCACGCTCGTCTCGCTGCTGGCGCGCGGGGTGTTCGTGCAGGAGCCGAGCGCCTGCGAGTGGTGCGACTTCACCCCGGTCTGCGGCCCGCGCGGCCTGCTGCAGCGGCGGCGCCAGTACAAGCTGCGCGACCCGCTGCTCCTCGAGTACCTGCGGCTGAGGGACATCGGGTGAGCGCGCCGCGGCCCGTCGACGAGGAGGCGCGCGAGCGCGCCCGCCGCGACCACGCGACGAGCCTCGTGATCGAGGCCGGCGCGGGGACCGGCAAGACGACGCTGCTCGTGGACCGGATCGAGGCGATCGTGCGCTCGGGGGCGGCGCGGCTCGACGAGATCGCCGCGGTCACCTTCACGGAGAATGCGGCCGCCACGATGAAGCTGCGCCTGCGCGAGCGGCTCGAGCGCACGCGCTCCGACGCCGCCCAGCCGGCGCTCGAGCGCGAGCGCGTGGCGGCGGCGCTCGAGCAGCTCGAGCGGGCGAGCGTCTCGACGATCCACGCGCTGTGCGCCCAGATCCTGCAGGAACGGCCGCTCGAGTGCGGGGTGCCGCCCGGCTTCCGGATGGCCGACGAGAGCGAGACGGACGCCCTGTTCGCCGGGGCGTGGGAGGAGTGGCTGGCCGAGCGGCTCGGCGGCGGCGACCTTCTGCTGCTCGACGCGCTCGACGCCGGGATCCCGCTCGAGGCGGAGGGCTCCTGGGGAGAGCGGGCCACGCTGCGCGGCCTCGCGCGCACGCTGCTGGACCAGCGCGACCTCGTCCCGCTGGCGGCGGAGGGGGCGTTCGACGGCCCGGCGGCGCGTCTCGAGCTGCGGGCGAAGGCCGAACGGGCCGCCCTGCTCGCCGCCGGCGCGAAGGAGGGTGACAGCCTGGCCGCGCGGCTGACCCGGCTGGCGGACTTCGCCGGGGCCGCCCGTTTCCTCGAGGGCGAGGCCCTGGTGCGCCACCTGCTCGCGATCGAGACCATCCCGTCCAACTTCGGCTTCAAGCCTTCCTGGCCGTCGCCCGAGACGCTGGCCGAGGGCCGGGCGCTCGCCGCCTGGACGAGGGACGCGGGCGTGGCCTGGCGCGCTGCGCTCGGGGCCTCGCTCCACGGCCGGCTCGTGCGGGCGCTCGGCGGCGTCGTGGAGCTCTACGAGCGGCGCAAGACCGAGCGCGGCGTGCTCGACTTTCTCGACCTGCTGCTGAAGGTGCGCGACGCCCTGCGCGACCGGCCGGACGTGCGCGAGTGGTACGCGCGGCGCTTCCCGTTCCTGGTGATCGACGAGTTCCAGGACACGGACCCGCTGCAGGTCGAGATCGCCCAGCGTCTCGCGGGTGCGCGGCCCGGGGCGCTCGTGGTGGTGGGCGACGCCAAGCAGTCGATCTACCGCTTTCGCCGCGCCGAGGTGCGGCTGTTCCGCGAGCTGGTGGCGCGCGCCGCCGACGGCCCGACGGGCGCTGTGCTGCACCTCGTGCAGAACTTCCGCTCGCGGCCGGCGATCCTGCGCTTCGTGAACCGCGTGTTCGCCGAGCTGATCCAGGCCTCCGACGAGGCCGACCAGCCGCTCTACGAGCCGCTGGCGCCACCGCCCGGCCTCGGCGAGGAGCCCGCGGTGGTCGCGCTGCGCTTCCCCGCGGAGCCGAACGCCGCCGGCGAGGAGCTGCTGTCGGCCGAGGCGTCGGGCCTCGCGGTCTTCCTCGGCGACGTGGCGCGCGGCAGCGTGACGGTGCGCGACCCGGTCAGCGGGGCGGCGCGCCCGAGCCGGGCCGGCGACGTGCTCGTGCTCGCGCGACGCCTGACACGCGTCTCCGCGCTCGAGGACGCGCTCGAGGCCGCCTCGCTGCGCTTCACGGTGGAGGGGGGCAAGTCCTTCTTCGACCGCCAGGAGGTGCACGAGACGCTCGCCGTGCTGCGCGCGATCGACGACCCCGGGGACCGGGTCGCGCTGGTCGCCGCGCTGCGCTCGTGCTTCTTCGGCGTGAGCGACCGCGACATCGTGGCCTACTCGCTCTCCGGCGGGCCGCTGTGGGCGGGTCGCGTGGATCCGGAGCGGCCCGGCGGCGCCGCGCTCGAGCCGGCGCTCGCGCTCGTGGCACAGCTGCACCGCGCGCGCCGCCACGCCAGCGTGCCCGCGCTCCTCGAGCAGCTGTTCGAGGAGACCCGGATCCTGGCGGCGCTCACCGGCCCGCGGCGAGGCGAGGCGCAGATTGCCAACCTCGAGAAGGTGACGGCGCTGGCGCGCGAGGCGGGGGCGCTCGGCGCGCTGACGCTGCGCGGCTTCGTGCGCCTGCTCGAGGACCGCGTGGCGAACGCCAGGGAGGAACCCGACCTGCCTGCCACGAGGCCGGGCGACCCCGACACCGTGCGCGTGCTGTCCATCCACCGCGCCAAGGGCCTCGAGGCCCCGGTGGTGGCGCTGTTCGACACGGACGATCGCGTGAACCCACGGCCGGACACGGTGCCGCTGTGGGAGGAGGGCCGGATCGCGATCGGCTTCCGCAAGGGTTGCCAGCCGGCGGGCTGGGACGCGCTGGTGACGCGGGAGGAGCGCAAGGCACGGGCGGAGCAC
>JBGASI010000462.1:0-4042 GCA_044229815.1 Vicinamibacteria bacterium
GGCAGGTCCGCGGGGAGGCGGGGATCAGAAGTCGAGCGTCACGGGCCGCCAGGTCTTCGGGTCGCCCACGAGCTGGTCGGGGTAGCTCACGATCTCGAGCCGCAGGGGCCGCACGCGCAGGAGGACGTAGTCGGGGCTGTCGCGGCCGCCCTCGTAGAACGCCTTCCACTCGTCCTTCCACCAGCGCGCCTTCGAGGCGGGGTCGTCGAGGAGCTGGGCGAGGCCCTGGAGGGTGACGTAGCCCTGGCCCGCGGGGTCGGCGTAGTAGAGGGTCACCCGCGGGTCGCGCTGGGCCTCGGCGACCTTGCGCGTGGCGCGTTTGGTGCCGACCCAGACGGTGAGGTCGTCCTCGGGCGGGAACGGGTCGACCTCGCGCGCCTGGATGCGCCCGTCGGCGCCCAGCGTGAGGAACGCGCAGTAGCGGGCGGCCGCCATGCGCGCGCGGGCCGCCTTGAGGACGGCCGCGCGCTCGGGAGGCCGGGCGGGCGCCGGGGCCTCGGCGACGGCCGGGGCGACGGCCGCCGTGGCGACGGCCAGCAGGCCGAGGAGCAGGGGAAGCTTCACTCGCGCGACCAGGTCGGGATGCGGCCGGGGGTCCAGGGGGCGCCGGCCTGTTCGAGGGCGGTCTCGAGGGCGCGCAGGTCGCGCTCGACGAGGGTGCGCAGGGCGGCGAGCTGCGTCTCGAACGCCGCGGCGGCGTTGGCGTAGGCCTCGCGGCTGGTGCCGGTGGGCGCGACGGTCGTGCTCCACTGCGCGCCGACGATGGCGTCGACGCGCTCGCCGATCGACAGGGGGGCGGGCTCGTTGCGGCTGCGCAGGACGCTGTCGCCGCGCAGGGCGACCAGGACGTCGGCGAGCGCGCGCTCGATCCGCCGCGCCTCGCTGCCGAGCTTCGGGTCGGCGGCGGGGGTGTCGTCGATCGCCTTGCGGGCGAGCTTGAGCCGCTCCTGCGCCTCCTCGGCGGCCTCTCCGGCGCCGAGCACGGCGCGCTGCAGGCGCGCGGTCTTCTGCTGGAAGGCCAGCAGCTCCGCCTTGTCGGCCGCCTGCAGGGTCTGCAGGCCGAGCGACTCGACGGCGAAGGCCTGCGGCGCGGCGAGCGGGGCGAGGACACCGTCCACGCGACGCTCGAAGCAGACGCTGTAGCGGCCGGGGGCCACGAGCGGGCCCGTGGGCGCGTCGAAGAACGGGTTCTCGGTCGCGCTCGGGGCCGGCTTGAGCGAGGTGGGGTTGCTGGCCGGGAAGCGCAGGTCCCAGGCCACGCGGTGGATGCCGGCCTTGACGGGGCCGGCGAGTCGGCGCACGACGCGGCCGTCGGCGTCCTTCACGGTGAGCACGACGGCGGGGTCCTCCTCGCGGGCCTCGGCGCGCAGGGCGTCGAGCGAGGGGTAGGCGAGGTCCTGGCCCTTCTTCCCCGCCTCCTTCTCGGCCTCGAGGCGCGCCTTGCGCCGCGTGCGGATCTCGTCCTTCAGGTAGTAGGTGAAGACGGCCCCGAACGGGGGGTTGGGCGCGGTGAAGTGGGTCTCGCCGAGGAACGCCTTCTCCTTGAGGCCGAGCGGGAGCGAGGGGATGAAAGCCTGCGCGGTGCGCACCGGGAAGCTCAGCGCGTCCTGGGCGAGGTCGGCGGGAGAGGCCGCGCGCAGCGGCGAGAGGTCGTCGAGGACGTAGAAGCCGCGGCCGAAGGTGGCGAGGACGAGGTCGTCCGCGCGCTTCTGGAACGCGAGGTCGCGCACGGCGATCGTGGGCAGGCCGCCCTTCAGCTGGACCCACTTCGCGCCGGCGTCGCGCGAGGCGAACAGGCCGAACTCGGTGCCGGCGAACAGCAGCGCCTTGTCCTTCACGTCCTCGGCCACGGTCCAGACGCTGCCGCGGGCGGGCAGGTCGGAGGCCGCGCTCGTCCAGGTGCGGCCGCGGTCGGCGCTCTTCAGCAGGTAGGGCTTGAAGTCGCCCTCCTTGTGGTTGTTGAAGGCGGCGTACACCACGTCCTTGTCGAAGCGCGAGGCGAACAGGTCGCTGACGTAGGCGCGCGCGGGGACGCCGGGGAAGCTCTCCTGTTTGCGCCAGCTCTTGCCGCCGTCCTCGGTGACCTGGACGAGGCCGTCGTCGGTGCCGACGTAGACGAGGCCCTCGACGAGCGGGGACTCCTCGAGCGAGACGATGTTGCCGTAGAAGGACGTGGACTGGCCCCTGGCGACGGCGTCCGGGCCCCAGAGCCGGCCCATGACCTTCAGGCCGTTGCGGTCGAGGCGGCGGGTGAGGTCGCCGCTGACCGGGGTCCAGTGGTCGCCGCGGTCGTCGCTGCGGAAGACGCGCTGCGCGGCGAAGTAGAGCCGCGTGCCCTTGTGGGGGCTGATGACGAGCGGCGAGTCCCAGTTCCAGCGCAGGGGGTCGTCGCCCGGGGCCTCGTGGGGCTGGATCAGCACGGCCTCGCCGCTCTTGCGATCGTAGCGGCCGAGCACACCGTACTGCAGGGTCGAGTAGACGATGTTGGGGTCGGCCGGGTCGACGCGGGCGTGGAAGCCGTCGCCGCCCCAGGTGACGAACCAGTCGGAGTTGGCGGCGCCGTGGGCGGTGAGCGTGCGCGAGGGGCCGCCGAGCGTGTTGTTGTCCTGGGTGCCGCCGTAGACGTAGTAGACGGGCGAGGAGTCGTCGACCTCGACGCGGTAGAACTGGGTGACGGGCAGGTTCGGGAAGAAGCGCCAGGTGGCGGCGCGGTCGAAGCTCTCGTAGAGGCCGCCGTCGCAGCCGACGAGGTAGTGGGCGGTGTCGCCCGGGTCCACCCAGAAGGCGTGGTTGTCGACGTGCTTGTAGCGCTCGCCGAGGTTTCTCCAGGTCTTGCCGGCGTCGTCCGAGACCTTCACGAACACGTCCATCGAGTACAGGCGCGCCTCGTCCTTCGGGTCGACGAAGATCTCCTGGTAGTACATGGGCCCGCCCGGGCTGTAGTCGCCGCGCTTGTCCCAGGTCTCGCCGCGGTCCGTGGAGCGGAAGGTCCCGCCGGCCTTGTTGGCGGCGGCGGTCTCGACGAGGGCGTAGATCGTGTCGGGGGCGCTCGGCGCGAGGGCGAGGCCGATGCGGCCCATCTCCTCCTTCGGCAGGCCGCTCGTGATCTTGCGCCAGGTCTTGCCGCCGTCGGTCGTCTTGTGCAGGCCCGACTCGGGGCCGCCGTCGATCAGGGTGAAGACGTGGCGGCGGCGCTGCCAGGCGGCGGCGACCAGGGTGTCGGGGTCACGCGGGTCGATCACGACGTCGCTCACGCCGGTGTTCTCGCTGATCGTGAGGACGGCGTTCCAGGTCGCGCCGCCGTCGGTCGTCTTGTACAGGCCACGGTCGCCGCCCGCCGACCACAGCGGGCCCTGCGCGGCGACGTAGACGACGTTCGAGTCGCGCGGGTCGATGAGGATCTTGCCGACGTGCTCGCTCGCCTTGAGGCCCACGTTCTTCCAGCTCTTGCCGCCGTCGTGCGACTTGTAGACGCCGTCGCCGTAGCCGACGCTGCGCTGCGCGTTGTTCTCGCCGGTGCCGACCCAGACGACGTTCGGGTTCCTGGGGTCGATCGTGACGCAGCCGATCGAGTAGGAGCCCTCGCCGTCGAAGACGGGGGCGAAGGTGATGCCGCCGTTCTCGGTCTTCCAGACGCCGCCCGAAGCGACGGCCAGGAAGAAGCGCTTCTTGTCGGTCGGGTCGACCGCGATGTCGACGACGCGGCCGGAGGTGACGGCCGGGCCGATGGAGCGGAACTCGAGCCCGCTCCAGGTGTCGGCGGACCAGCCGCCCTTGGGCTCGGGCTTGTCGGCCTTGTCGGCCGGGGCGGCCTTCGGCGGGGCCGTCTCGGCCTTCGCGGGCTTGCGGGCTTCCTGCGCGAGGACGGCCGGCGCGACGAGAACCGCGACCATCAGCATCAGCTTCTTCACGGGCAACTCCTGGCGTGTGGGCGGGCCATTCTACCCACGACCGGCGTCCAGGAGATTGGGAGCCCCGGGGGGTCCAGGTACAGGCTGGCCGTCTCCCCCCCGCCCCCCCCACTGCGACCCAAACCCCACCT
>JBGASI010000463.1:0-4041 GCA_044229815.1 Vicinamibacteria bacterium
CGTCGCGAAACGAGAAGCCCTCGCGCGCGAGCAGCTGCTCCGCCGCGTCGAGCGCGGCCGCGGAGTCCTCGGCCGGGCCCGGGGCCAGTCGGCCGTTCGCGCGGCGGCCCACGTCCGCGAGGCCGAGCAGCCGCGCGCCCGCGGTCTCGACGAGCGTCCCGAACGCCCGGGCCCCCTCCACCACCGGCCGCGCCACGCCGCGCGCGGCGAGCAGGTGGATGCCGGCGAGGCCGTCGCGGCCGACCGGCGAGCACTCGACGACGGTCGGCGGCACCGGCCAGTCGAAGCCGGCGACAGCGAGAGCCCGCTGGCGACCGAGCGCCACGCCGGCCGCTGCCTGCAGGTCGCCGAACACGCGCTCCTGCACCGGCACGCAGCCGCGCTCGCGCAGCACCGCCGCGAGCGACGCGTAGGCCTGCTCCGCGGTGTCAGCCTCGCGCCCCGCCGGGGACGGCCCGGTCCACGTGAGCAGCACGAGATCCTGCCCCGCTTCGCTCGTCCTGACGCCCGCCCCGCTCGCCGTTTCGGTCATTGTCAGCATCCAGCTCCGCTCCTCGAGATCGCAAGACGTGTCGCGCCCGCACCGGAGGCCGCGGGGCGCCATCGGCGAAGAATGTCCATGGCAGATTGCCCGTGCAGACGGACCTGGTCAATGAGGCGCATGAATCACCCGAACGTGCATTTCGACCAATATCGACGCGGGTGAAACGCATATTCACGCATACGATTTTCCATGCGCCGCGCATAGAACGTTTTCGTTGACGCTCCTGCGTGCGGGCGCTTAGCATGCCGAACGGCGAGACCCTCGCCGAGGCGGAAAGGCAGCGTGGAGTCCTCCATGAGCGACAGCGTGAGAGCCGTGCAGATCCGGGACTGCGCCGTCGGCGGGCCCGAGCTGGTGGTGATGGCCGGGCCGTGCTCGATCGAGTCGCGCGGGCAGATCTTCGAGGTGGCCGAGGTCGTGGCCGCCAGCGGCTGCCGCTTCCTGCGGGGAGGGGCGTTCAAGGTGCGGACCTCGCCGTCGGCCTTCCAGGGCCTGGGCTGGGACGGCTGGAAGCTGCTGCGCGAGGCCGCGGACGCGAACGGCCTGCTGACGGTGAGCGAGATCCTCGACGAGGACCAGATCGAGGAGGCGCGCCGCTACGTGGACTTCGCCCAGATCGGCAGCCGCAACATGCAGAACGTGCCGCTGCTGCGCGCGCTCGGCCGCTCGCGGATCCCGGTGCTGCTCAAGCGCGGCTTCGGCTGCACGATCGACGAGTGGATCCACGCGGCCGAGTACGTCCTGCGCGAGGGCAACGACGCGGTCGTGCTCTGCGAGCGCGGCATCCGCACGTTCGAGACCGCCACCCGCTTCACGCTCGACGTGGCCGCGGTCGCGATCGCGAAGGCGCGGCTCGGCCTGCCGGTCGTGGTCGATCCCTCCCACGCCGCCGGCAAGCGCGACTGGGTCGAGACGCTGACGCTCAGCGGGATCGCCTGCGGCGCCGACGGGCTGCTGATCGAGACGCACCCGGAGCCGGCGAAGGCCCTCTCCGACGGGCCGCAGGCGGTGGTGCTGGCCGAGTTCCCCGCGCTGATGGAGAAGGCGCGGCGGGTGGCCGACGCGCTCGGCCGCTCGATCCCGGCCCGCGAGCAGGCCGCGGCCTGAGACGCGGCGGCGGCGCTACGGCCGCGGCGGCCCGCTGCCCTCCTGCTGCTGGCGCGCCCGCTCGGCGTCCTCGCGGGCGCGCTCTTCCGCCTTGAGCCTCTGCACGACCGCCTGTTCCCGGTTGCCGTCCTCGCGCCGCCCTGCCCGGTAGTAGACCATCGCCAGCGACACGTGCGCCTCGGTGAACCCCGGCGAGGCCTTCACCAGGGGCTCGAGGGTCTTTCGGGCCGCCTCCAGCTCGCCGCTCGCGATCTGCACGAGCGCCAGCTGGTACAGGGCGCCCGGGTCTCCCGGCCGCAGCGCCAGGGCCTTCTCCAGGTGGGCGCGCGCCTCGTCGGTGCGCGAGTCCTGCCGCAGCAAGAGCGCGAGCAGGGTGTGCGAGTCGAAGTGGTTGGGGTTCGTGGCCAGCTCGCGCCGCAGCGCCTCCGCGGCTCCCGGCGCGTCGCCCATCTTCACCAGCAGCTCGCCCAGGATCGCGTTCGCCGTGGGCAGCTGCGGGTTGAGCTCGAGCGCCCGGCGCAGCTCCCGCTCGGCCGCGAGGTCGTCGCTCGCCTCACGGCTCGCGATCGCGAGCACCAGGTGGGCCTCGGCCGACTCGCCGCGGCTGAGAATGCGGTCGAGCACGCGCTGCCCGCGCTCGTACTGGCGGTCGCGCATCAGCGCGGTGCCCAGGAGGTACAGCACGGCCTGGTTCGCGGGGTCGCGCTCGACTAGCGGATCGAGCAGCGCGATCACCTGCTTCCACTCGCCCAGCTGCAGGCGGCAGTCGGCCAGCAGCAGCGGCGCGGCCGGGTGGTCAGGCTTCGCCTTCAGCACCCGCTCGAGCTCGGCTGCCGCGTCGCCGATGCGAGCGCCCTTGTAGAGGGCGACCGCCAGGTTGTAGCGCACGGCGACGGCGGGCGCCGGGGTTCCGGCGGGCGAGGCCGGCTGGAGCGCGAGCGCCTGCCGGTACTCCTCCACCGCCTTGTCGAACTGCCCGAGCTGCGCGTAGAGGACGCCGAGGTTGGAGCGAGCCTCCCAGCTCTTCGGCGCCAGCTCGAGGAAGCGACGGTACTCGGCGACCGCCTCGTCGAGCCGCCCCTGCCTCTGTGCCTCGACCGCGCGAGCGACGATCGCCCCGGCCTCGGCGGCCTGCGCCGACGCGCGCTCGGCGACCGGCCGCGCGGCTTTCGGCCCTCCGGCGGGCGGCGTCTGGGGGGGCTGCGCCAGGAGGATCAGCAGCATCGACAGGGCAGCACTCACTCGGCCATTCTGCCGCAGGCGCGGCCCGCCCGTCATCCGCAGTAAGATCGGCGCGACGGAGGGACACCTCGATGGGACGCCTCGCTGCCGCCCGTGCGCTGCTGTCCAGCGCCTCCCTCGTGATCGCCGGGGCCGGCCCGGCCGCCGCCCAACAGTGGGGGGCGCCGCCCGTCCCGCTCGACGCCGCCGGGCTGGCCCGCCGCCTGGAGGTGCGAGCCGAGCCCGCGCACCCGTTCCGCTACAACCAGCCGCGCGAGGCCCCGAACCAGACGAAGCGCCTGCTCGCGCGCCCCCGCGCCTTCTTCCCAGGGGAGCGCGTGAGCCTCGCCTTCTCGCTGCCCGAGGGGACGACGCTCGCGGCGCCGGCGCGGCTCAAGGTCGAGCTCGCGTTCCACGACCTCCTGGGCGCGCGCCTCGCGAGCCTCGGCGAGGCGACGCTCGCGGCCGGGGACGGGCGCGGCGACGGGCGGCTCGACTGGACGGTGCCGCAGGTCGGCGAGGGCCAGTACCTGCTGGCCGCGCACCTGCGCGCCGAGGACGGCAGGCCGCTCGCCTCCCGCAGCGACGTCGTGTTCGTCACGCCCGAGTACCCGGGCCTGCTGGCGGCCGCCGAGCAGGCCCTGGCGCAGGCGCGCCAGCGCGCCGACTCGCTCGCTCCCCTGCTGCGCGAGGTGAGCCTGCCCTCGACCGAGATGCTGGTCGAGGACGCGCAGATGGCCTGGTCCGACTTCGGCCAGCCGCCCCGCGACTGGGCCTTCGTGAAGCGCCAGCTCGAGACGGCCCGCGCCTACGCGGACAGGCTCGCCGCCGGCGAAGACCCCTGGCAGGGCCGCACCGGGGCCTTCACGAAGGCGTACCGCTCGGGGCTCGACGGCACGCTGCAGCCGTACGCCCTCTACGTGCCGCCGTCGTACGACGCCGCCCGGAGCTGGCCGCTGCTGGTGAGCCTGCACGGGTCGACGTCCAACCACCTGCTCAACCGCCGCCGCGTCTTCGGGCTGGGCAACCGGCCCGGCGAGGGCGACTTCGAGGCGATCCGCAACGACGTCGACTACCCCGACACCGGCTTCGTCGTGCTCTCGCCGTACGGCCGCGGCGAGTCGGCCGGCTACAACGGCATCGCCGAGGCGGACGTGCTGCGCGCGCTG
>JBGASI010000464.1:0-4023 GCA_044229815.1 Vicinamibacteria bacterium
CCGCCCCCCCAGACCCCCCCGGGTTGCCTGTGGGCCGCTAGAATACGTGGCTCTATGGCTCGTCCTTCATCCGTGCTTTGTCCCTCGTGCGGGACGCTCGTGGGGGTCAACGACCCGCAGTGCCTCTCGTGCGGCCGGCGCTACCCCGGGATGTTCGGCTTCGCGCACGTGCTGCGGGACCTCGGCGAGGACATGGGCTTCACGCCGCTCGTGATGTTCGCCTGCGGGGCGCTCTACCTGGCGACGCTCGCCGCGAACTCGGAGGGCATCGGCACCTCCGGGATGCTCTCGTTCCTCTCGCCCAGCGGGGTGAGCCTGTTTCTCTTCGGCGCCAGCGGCGCCGCACCGGTGTTCGGCTACGGCCGCTGGTGGACCGTGCTCAGCGCGGCCTGGCTGCACGGCGGCATCCTGCACATCGTCTTCAACATGATGGCCGTGCGCAACATCGCCCCGGCGGTCGCGCACCTCTACGGCCCGGGACGCACGGTGATCGTCTACACGGTCGCCGCGGCGACGGGCTTCCTGCTGAGCAGCTCGGCCGGCGCCTTCCTCCCGCACATCCTCGGCGGCTCGACGATCACGGTGGGCGCCTCCGCCTCGATCATGGGCCTCGTGGGTGCGCTGTGGTACTACGGCCGCCGCGGCGGCAGCACCTTCATCAGCCAGCAGGCGAAGGGCATCGTGGTGTCGATCGCGGTGATGGGCTTCATCCTGCCCGGCATCGACAACTGGGCGCACCTCGGCGGCTTCGCCGGCGGCTACGCGGCGGCGCGCCTGCTCGATCCCCTCAAGCCCGAGCGCGGCGATCACGTGCTGATCGCGATCCTCTGCCTCGTCGCCTCGCTGCTCTCGGTCGGCTGGTCCTTCTTCTCGGGCCGCGCTCTGCTCGGCCTCTAGCGCCCGGGCTTCGGCCGCTTCGGCGTGCGCAGCGCGCCCGGCTTCGGCGTCGGGGCGCGGACCACGACCTTCTTCAGCGGCGAGACGACGCGCGTCGGCCCGCCGTCGTCCACCGGGACCGGGCGCATCTCGTCGCGCAGCGGGATCAGCGTGGGCTCGTGCTGGCGTGCGTCGCCCTCGAGCGCCTCGTTGGCGCCCCGCCGCCCGAAGACCGAGAGCAGGTAGTGCTTGAGCGTCAGGTTCGTCGGCCCGTAGCCCTTGTCGTAGAGGAAGTGCTCGCAGGCCTCGCCCATCGCCGCGGCCGAGACGAAGCGCCGGCCCGGGTGGCGCTCGAGCGCGCGGTCGAGGATCGCCTGCACGCCCTCGGGCACCGCCGGGTTGTGCTCGCGGGCGCGCGGGATGGGCGCCGTCACGACCCGCTCGAGGATCTCGGGCGTCGTGTCGCCGCTGAACAGGCGCTCCCCGGTCAGCATCTCGTACATCACGGTGCCGAGCGAGAACAGGTCGCTGCGCTGGTCGGCTCGCATCTCGACCACCATCTCCGGCGCCATGTAGGAGGGCTTGCCCGCCAGGTAGCTCTCGCGGGTCCCGCTGCGCGCCGCGATGCCGAAGTCGATCAGCTTCACGGTGCCCTCGGTCGTCATCATCACGTTGCTGGGGCTGACGTCGCGGTGGACGATGCGCGCCTTCTCGAACACGTACTGCAGCCCGCGGCAGACGCGGCTGGTGATGAAGACGCTCAGCTCGATGTCCGCCAGGCAGCCCAGCTCGCGGTGGCGCTCGAGGTACTCGACCAGGCTCCAGCCGTCGATGAACTCGAGCACGATGCACAGCTCGCCGTCGATGCGCTCGAAGTCGAAGATGCGGCCGATGTTCTCGTGGTCGAGCACCGCGTAGCGGCGCGCCTCCTCGACGAACAGCCGCAGGTGCTCCGGCTCCGGGGTCTTCAGCTGCTTGACGACGATCGGCCGCTGGAAGCCGCCCTGTCCGAGCAGCAGCCCCTTGCGCACGGTGCCCATCCCCCCGGCGCCCAGCTCCTGCAGGATGCGGTACTTCGACTCGGCCAAGGGCACGCTCCAGGGGACGTGGGCGGAGGATTGCAGAGGCCCTCCGGGGTGTCAAGGCAAGCGCGGCTATACGGGCCGCGATGCGGCTGCTGGCACTGGACATGGGCGCCGTGCGGATCGGGGTCGCCGTCTCCGACGAGACCGGGACGCTCGCCTCGGGGCTCCCGACGCTGCGCGCCGTGGGGCCCCGCAAGGACGCGCAGAAAGTGGCGGCGCTCGTCGCCGAGCACGCGGTCGGCGAGGTCCTGGTCGGCGTGCCCTACCGGCGCGACGGCAGCCTCGGCGAGCAGGGCGAGCGGATCCTGGCGTTCGTGGAGAGGCTGCGCCGGGTGCTGCGGGTGCCGGTCACGACGCGCGACGAGCGGCTGACCTCGGTCGCCGCCGACGAGCGGCTGGCCGAGGCCGGCGTGAAGCGCCGCGACCGCAGGGATCGGCTGGACCAGGTGGCGGCCACGATCCTGCTGCAGGAATGCCTCGACGCCCGCCGCTCGGCCGGACTCGTGGCGGGTGGCGGGCGCACGCCGTGAAGGCGCGGCAGCCGAAGTCGCGGCAGCCATCCGCCCGCTCCGCCGGCGGGCGCGCGCGCCGCCTGCTGCTCGCGCTCGCCTGCGCCGCGCTGGCGTGCGCGGGCGGCTCGGTCGCATGGCGGCACGAGACGACCTCGGTCAAGCTCACCGCCGGCACGCCCAGGCGCCACCTCGTCGTGCCGCCCGGCAGCAACGCCGAGTCGATCGGCCGCTCGCTCTACGCCATGGGCCTGACGCTGCACCCCGCCGTCTTCCGGGTGCTGGCGTCGAGCCGGGGCGTGTCGACCGAGCTCAAGGCGGGCCACTACGCGCTCGACGGCCCCCTCTCGCTCGAGCAGATCCTCGACAAGCTCGTGCGGGGCGAGATCGTGCGCCGCGCGCTGACCGTGCCGGAAGGGCGCAGCATCGCCGAGATCGCCGGGATCGCGCGGGCGCAGGGCCTCGACGGCGAGGCCTTCCTGGCCGCGGCCCGGGACGCCACGGCGATCCGCGACCTCGACCCGGCGGCGAGCGACCTCGAGGGTTACCTCTTCCCGGACACCTACGAGGTCCCGCAGTCGCCCGAGGCCGCGCGCGTGCTGGTGAACCGCATGCTCCAGCGCTTCCGCTCGACGCTCGCGCCCTTGCTGGGCCGCATCGGCGAGCGTGGCCTGAGCCTGCGCCAGGTCGTGACCGTGGCGTCGATCGTGGAGCTCGAGACCGGACAGGCCGGCGAACGAGCCCGCATCGCGGCGGTGTTCCTCAACCGCCTGCGCAAGGGGATGCTGCTGCAGACCGACCCGACCGTCATCTACGCGATGAAGAAGGCTGGGCGCTGGAACGGCAACATTCGTCGCGACGACCTGCTCCTCGACTCGCCCTACAACACCTACCGCCACGCGGGCCTGCCGCCCGGGCCCATCGGCTGCCCGGGGCGCGAGGCCATCCTCGCCGTGATCGACCCCGCGCAGACGAACGAGCTGTACTTCGTCAGCCGCAACGACGGGACGCACCAGTTCAGCGAGACGCTCGCGGACCATAATCGGGCCGTGAACAAGTACCAGCGGCGGCGGGCGCGCTCCTAGGATGGGGGTCCGCTCGCACGAGGCACGTCGCCCGGCCCGGCCCGATCCGCCCGGTCCCGGGGTCCTCGCCTCGCTTGGCGTCGCGGCGCTGGCGCTGCTGCTGCTCGTCGCGAACGGCCGGCCGGTCGGCGACGCCCTGGCTGGCGGTGCCGCGGCCTGGCTGCTGGGCGTCGTCACGGCGCTCGTTGGCCTGGTGCTCGAGCTCGACGACACGGGGCGCGCCGTCGTCGGCAAGGCGCTCGCGGGCCTGTTCGCCGCGCTGGCGGCCGCCTTCCTGTTCGCGGCCGTGGCCCGACGCCAAGCGACGGGCGCCGCCCGCAGCGCGGCGCTCGTGCTCGCGCTCGGCACGACACTCGCGGCCGCCGCGCAGGCGTGGTCGGGGGAGGCAGCGGCCGCCTGCGCGGTCGCGGCCGCGCTGTGGCTCGTGACGCGGGCCGAGGGCTCGGACGACGGCGCGCTCGCGGCCCG
>JBGASI010000465.1:0-4003 GCA_044229815.1 Vicinamibacteria bacterium
ACCGGCCCAGGCGGCCCCGGCGACCGAGCCGGTCAAGGCGGCCCAGCCGGCCCAGAAGGAGAGGCGCGGCGTCACGCGCGTCGAGCTGTTCGTCAACTTCACGATCCAGCTCGTCGACGAGTGGGGCGCCGTGCTGCAGGAGGAGCTGACGGTGGCCGACAACATCGGCCGCGGCGGCGCGCGGGTGATGACCTCGATGGCGTTCCAGGTCGGCGACGTGATCCTGTTGCAGGAGGCCGGCGGCGGCTTCGCGACGCGCGCCGAGGTCCGCGCCATCACCAGCGTGAAGGCCTCGATCGACAGGCTGCACCTGCGCTTCATCGACCGCCACGCGCCCGACCGGCTGATGCGTCAGTAGCTCAGACCATCGCCTCGCGCCGGACCTCCTCGCGGTGGGCCTTGTAGAAGGCGACCAGGCGCGGGACGTAGTCGGCCAGCCGCGGGCACTCGACACCGAGCTCGCCGAGGTCCTTCGTGGCCTGCGTCGCGTCGTGGCGCACGGGGTCGTCGAAGTAGTCGAGCGCCTGCAGCGGCATGCCGAAGAAGCGCTGCACGGGCTTGGGCGCGAAGAAGGCCTTGGCGACGCCCATCGGCACGGGCAGGTAGAGGAACTTCCTGCCGATCGTGTCGGCGAACATCTCGGCCAGCTCGCCCGGTGTGTGCGGCTGCGGGTCGCACAGGTGGTAGGTCTTTCCGAGCGCGGCGGGGCTGGCGGAGAGCGCCGAGAGGGCCTCGACCACGAAGTCGACCGGCACGATGTTGACCGTGCCGAAGCCGAGGCCGATGCGGAAGAAGATGCCCGGCGAGGGCAGCTTCTCCATCAGCCGCAGCACGTGGTACGGGCCGTCGAACTTGCCCGTTTCGCCGGTCTTCGAGTCGCCGACCACGACGCCCGGCCGGTAGATGGTGCGCGGCAGGCGCGAGCGCACCACCTCGACCTCGGCCTGGAACTTCGTCTCCTCGTAGTGGTTCTTGAAGCCCTGGCCGACGTCGAGGTCGGTCTCGCGGAAGGTGCCACGGGCCGTGCCCGAGACGTAGGCGGTCGAGACGTACTGCAGCCGCTCGAAGTGCGGCGCGTCCCCGAGGAACTCGAGCACGTTCTTGGTGCCCTCGACGTTGATGCGGCGGCCCACGTCGCGGGCGACGGCGAGGTCGTAGACCGCCGCGAGGTGCCAGGCCTGGCGCAGCGAGCGGCGCAGCTCGCGCGCCTGCTTCGCCTCGACGCCGAGCCCCTGGGCCGTGATGTCGCCGGTCACCAGAAAGACGCGGCCGCGCGCGTGCGGGTGCTGCTCCTCGATCGTGCGCACGGCCCCCTCGGCCAGCGGCAGGAACTTCTCCTGCACGAGGCAGACCAGACGCGCCTCGGCCTGCTGCTCGAGGATGCGCGGCACGAGCCTCATCCCGATGAAGCCCGGGAAGCCGGTGAACAGGATCGCCGGCGCTTCCTTCCCCTTCTCCGCCTCTTGCTTCTTCAATTGCGCCCCCTTCGCGGCGGCCTGGCGGGCCATCGCGGGCTCAGGCGGGCCGACCGCCCCCGCGTGCCGGCGGGGGACAGCAGTCCTGCGGACAAAGATCGGGAGCGGGGCCGCGCGAGCCGAGGTGCAGCCGCACCGGCTCGTCGGCGACGCGCTCCGCCACGAGCTCGCGGACCATGCGCACGAAGCGCGGGTGCGTGCCGGCGGTCGCAGCGCGCACCATCCCGATCCCGAGCTCCCGCGCACGGCCCTGCGCCTCGAGGTCGAGGTCGTAGAGCACTTCCATGTGGTCCGAGACGAAACCGATCGGCGCGACCACGACGTCGCGCACGCCCTCGGCCGCAAGCGCGCGCAGCTGGTCGAGGATGTCCGGCTCGAGCCACGGCTGGCCCGGCGGCCCGCTGCGGCTCTGGTAGGCGAGGCTCCATTCCGCGCGACCGAGCGGCTGCGCGACGAGCGCCGCGGTCTCGCGCAGCTCCTCGACGTAGGGCGCGCAGGCGGCCTGCGCGCAGGGGAGGCTGTGGGCCGTGAACACGAGCCGCGCCGCGGCGCGCCGCTCCTGCGGCACCCGCTCGAAGGCCGCCGCCACGGCCTCGACCAGCGGCTCCACGTAGCCCGGGTGGTTGGCGTAGCGGCGCAGCTTGTCGACGAGCGGCGCGCGGGCGCCGAGCTCGGCGCGCGCGCCGGCGATGTCCTCGAGGTACTGGCGGCAGCCCGAGTACGAGCCATAGGCGGAGGTGACGAAGGCGAGGGCGCGCGTCACGCCCTCCTCGGCCATCGTCCGCAGCGTGTCGACGAGGAACGGCTTCCAGTTGCGGTTGCCCCAGTAGACGGGCAGCCGCGGCCCGTGGCGCTCGAGCTCCTCGCGCAGGGCGGCGACCAGGGCGCGGCACTGGTCGTTGAGCGGGCTCCTGCCGCCGAAGTGCCGGTAGTGGCCGGCCACCTCGTCCAGGCGCGCGGCGGGGACGTTGCGGCCGCGCAGCACGTTCTGGAGGAACGGCAGCACGTCGTCCGGGCCGTCCGGGCCGCCGAAGGAGAGCACGAGCAGCGCGTCGTAGCGGGCCGCCATCGGCCCCATCCTACTCCACGGGCGCGTTCAGTCCCGCTTGCCCCTGCGCAGCGACTGGTGGATCGTCTTCCAGCGCCCGCGCTCCTCGCGCCGCTTCAGAGGGTCCTCGCGCACCTCGAGCGAGCGGACCTCCGCCTGCAGCTTCAGGTAGCTCTCGAGGCGGCCGGCGTCGAGCCGGCCGTCTCCGATCGCGATGCCGACCGCGCAGCCGGGCTCGCCCGTGTGGTGGCAGGTCGTGAAGCGGCAGCGCGCCGCCAGGGTGACGACGTCGTCGAAAGCCGCGTCGACGCCGGCCCCGCCGTCGGACCACAGCTGGATCTCGCGCAGGCCGGGCGTGTCGAGCAGCAGCGCCCCGGAGGGCAGCAGGAACAGCTCTCGGTGGGTGGTGGTGTGGCGCCCGCGCTGGTCGCCGAGGCGGACCTCGCGGGTCTTCTGCCGCTCGTCCCCGAGCAGGCGGTTGAGGATCGTGCTCTTGCCGACCCCCGAGGAGCCGAGCAGCGCGACGGTGCGGCCGGGGCCGAGCCAGGGGGCGAGCTGGTCGAGCCCCTCCCCGGCCTTCGCCGCGACCACCCGCACGGGCACGCCGTGCGCGATGCGCTCGATCTCGGCGCGCTGGGCGGGCAGGTCGGGGGCGAGGTCGGCCTTGTTGAGCAGCACCACCGGCTCCGCCCCGCTCTCGAAGGAGAGCACGAGCGCGCGCTCGAGCCGGCGCGGGTTGTAGTCGCCGTCGAGGCCCATCACCAGGAACACGGTGTCGATGTTCGAGGCCAGGACCTGGGCCACGGTCCGCTCGCCCGCGGCCCGGCGCACGAAGGCCGTGCGCCGCGGCAGCACCGAGAGCAGGACCGCGCCGTCCTCGTCGCCGCCGGGCTTGAGCGCGACCCAGTCGCCGACCGCCGGCAGCTCCTCGGCCCGCCGGGCCCTGTGGCGCAGGCTGCCGGCGATCTCGGCCGTCAACTCGCCGTCCTCCGTGCCGACGCGCACGAGGCGCGCGGTGAGCCCGGCGACGACGCGGCCGGGGACGAGCCCCTCGGCTTCGAGCGGGGCGAACGCCTCGGCCTGCGCGGGACCGAAGCCGAGGGCGGCGAGGCCCGGTCGCGTCAAGCGATCAACCGCGCCGCCTGTGGAAGTCGCCCATGAAGGCGGCGAGGGCGCGCACCGAGTCGAGCGGGCAGGCGTTGTAGATCGAGGCCCGCAGGCCGCCGACCGAGCGGTGTCCCTTGAGCCCATCGAGGCCCTCGGCCTGCGCCTCCTTGAGGAACGCCTTCTCGAGCTCCTCGCTCGGCAGGCGCCAGGTCACGTTCATGCGCGAGCGGCTGGCCGGCTGCGCGTGGCCGCGGTAGTAGCCCGAGCTGCCGTCGATCGCGTCGTAGACGACCTTGGCCTTCGCCTCGTTGCGGCGGGCGGCCTCGGCCAGGCCGCCCGTGTCGATCAGCCACTGCAGCACCAGGCCGACCAC
>JBGASI010000466.1:0-3994 GCA_044229815.1 Vicinamibacteria bacterium
GCGCGCGGCGAGCCCGTGCAGGCCCGACCCCAGGAGTTGCTCGGCCACGTCGAGGGCCGAGGCGCCCCGCGCCCCGGTCCCGAGGACCGCGGCGAGCAGTTCCCCGCTCGACAGCGAGGCCGCGCCGAGGCGGGCCAGCCGCTCGCGGGGCCTCTCGTCGCGGGGCAGGTCGGCCAGCCGGCGCGAGAACGGCGCCGGCTCGGACCCGATCGGCTGTGTCTGCACAGACGGCAATGCCCTCTCCCCGGTCGCCGAAACACCTGATCTTAACGGCCTGCCCGCGCCGCGTCCAAGCCGACGGGCCGCGGATGGGAGAGGGCGTCCGCGCTTGCCGCGAAGGATAATGCCCCCGACATGAGCCAGCAGAGGTCCGCACCAGCGACGCCCCTCCACCCGGCCCTCGGCGTCGCGATCGTCGCGGCGGGGACCGGCGCCATGCTGCTGGGCGGCGGCGTGGCGGCGGGCTTCCAGTGGTCCCTCCGGGCCCAGGTGGCCCTCGGCACTTTCGCCCTCGCATCACCGGCCCTGCTCGCGCTGGCCCTCGCCTCCCACGCTCGGCGCTCGGCGCTCGGCGCCCCGCTGCCCCCGCGCGCGGTGGGACTCTCGGCGACCCTCGGCGCCGCGCTCTGGGTTGGCAGCGTAGGCCTGATGGAGGTGCAGTCCCTGGTCAAGCCGCCTCCCCCCGAGTACCTCGCTCTGTTCCGCCGGCTGCACGAGGCGCTCGCGCCGCGGGACCCGCTCGACGCGCTGGTCTCGCTGATCGTGATCGCCGCCCTGCCCGCCGTGTGCGAGGAACTGGTGGTGCGCGGGGTGCTGCTGCCTTCCCTCGTGCGGCCCCTCGGCCCGGCCGCCGCCGTGGCCGCCTCGGCGCTCCTCTTCGCGCTGATGCACATGGACCCCTACCGCTTCCTTTTCACCTTCGTCCTCGGTCTCGTCTTCGGCGGGCTGCGCCTGCGCACGGGCTCGCTGTGGCCGCCGGTGCTCGGCCACCTGACGCTCAACGCCCTGACGTTCCTGGGGGCGCCATACGTCGACGACGGCGCCACGGCCTACACGCCGCAGCCGGCGCTCGGCCTGGCCTGCCTCGCGGCGGGCACCGCGCTCGCGCTCCCGCTCCTGCGCGCGCTCGCGCGCGACGTCGAGGCCCCGCCGGCCTGAGCGGGCCGGCCGGGCCGTTGTTCTTTACGCTCGGCCTGCTATCCTCGGCGGATGAGCACTCGTCTCGCCGTCGCCATCGTGCTGGCCGCCGGGGTCGCGGGGGGCGCGCCGACCGCCGCCCGGGGCGCCGACGTCGTCAAAGCGGTCCGAAAGCCCAGGGCCGCCGCCTCGAGCGCCGCGCGCGAGGGCGAGCTGATCGTGGTGTTCCGCGCGGGCGCCTCCGAGCGCGACGTGGAGCGCGCGCTCGGCGAGGGCCGGGCCGCGGGCTCGCGCCGCTCGCGGTCCTCGGCCCTGCGGCACCTGGTGCGCCTCGAGCCGGGCGACGCCGTCCAGGACGCGCTCGCCCGCTTCTCGCGCCTGCCCGAGGTCGAGTACGCCGAACCGAACGGCATCGTGCGCCGGTCGGAGGGCACGACTTTCAAGCCGGACGACAAGTACTACCGCTTCCAATGGGACATGGCCCAGATGAACGCCGAGCGGACCTGGGGCATCCAGAAGGGCAAGTCCACGGTCGCGGTGGCGGTCCTCGACGGCGGCGTGGCCTACGAGGACTACGTGGACCCGCGGACCCGCCAGGCCTTCCGCAAGGCCCCGGACTGGGGCGACACCGTCTTCATCCCCGGCTACGACTTCGTCAACGGCGACGCCCACGCCAACGACGACGAGTACCACGGCACGCACGTGGCGTCGACGATCGCGGAGGCGACCAACAACGGCCTCGGGATGGCCGGCCTCGCCTTCGGCTGCGCGATCATGCCGGTCAAGGTCCTCGACGAGAACGGCGAGGGCAGCTTCTTCGACCTGGCCGAGGGCATCGACTACGCCGTCGGCTTCAGCCAGGGCGGCCAGAAGCCGGTCAAGGTCATCAACATGAGCCTTGGCAGCGACAGCACGAGCGCGACGGTGCGCTCGGCGGTCGAGCGGGCGATCGCGGCCGGCGTCGTCGTCGTGGCTGCGGCAGGCAACGGGGGCAAGGGCACGGTCGAGTTCCCGGCGAACATCCCCGGGGTGCTGGCCGTGGCGGCCCTCGACGCCCGCAAGGAACGCGCCTCCTACTCGAACTGGGGCGCCGACCTCGACTTCTCCGCCCCGGGCGGCAACTGCGACCGCGACGACAACGCCGACGGCGCGCCGGATTGCGTGTTCCAGCAGATGCCGGACCCCGACTTCCTCGACGTCGGCCGCTACGACCAGTTCTGCTACTGCGGCCTCGACGGCACGAGCATGGCGACGCCGCACGTCGCGGCAGCGGCCGCGCTGCTGTTCTCCCAGGGCTTCACCGACGCCAACGCCGTGATCAAGGCGCTCGAGCAGACGGCCGAGCGACTCGGCGGCGCGCCGGCCGACGGGCGCAACGACGCCTTCGGCTTCGGCCTGCCGCGCCCCGCCAACGCGCTGCCCGGCCTCGGCCTCGACACGGGCCCGAAGAAGTAGCGGGCCGGCACGCATGAGAGGAATAGCGATGAGCCACGTTCGCCGTGCGTCGTTCCTGGCCGCAGCAGCCTGCCTGGCCCTGGCGGCGGCGCCCGCGACGGCCGCCGAGATCGCGCTCGAGGGGCAGGCCGGCTACCGGGGCCTCGCCTTCAAGGACACCGCGCAGGCGCTGCTCGACAAGACCGGCGGCGGCACCTTCGGCGGCGCCGTGCGCGTCACGGTCTGGCGCGGCCTGTTCGTCTCGGCCGGCTTGCGCAGCTTCTCGGCCGACGGCGAGCGCGTGTTCCTCGCCTCGCCCGGCGCCGCCGTCCAGAAGCTCGGCTTTCCCCTGAGCCTGAAGCTGACCGACATCCCCCTGACGCTCGGCTACCGCCTGCGCCGGGGCAAGGCGATCGTGCCCTACGTCCAGGCGGGGGCGGTGATCACGAAGTACGACGAGACGAGCGAGGTGGCGGGCGAGCGCTTCGACGAGAAGGTCTCGAAGACCGGCTTCACCGGCGGTCTGGGCGTCGAGCTGCGGCTCGTCCACAGCGGACTCGTCCGCCTCGCCGGCGAGGCCGGCTACTCGAGCGCCTCCGGGGCGATCGGCAAGGCCGGCGTGTCGAAGATCCTGTCGGAGGACGACATCGGCGGGGCCTACGCCGTCGGCAAGCTGGTCATCGCCTTCGGCGTCGGCGGCCGGTAGGAACCGGGCGCTCGCGGAGGCCAGGCGGCCGGACCCCAGCGGCTGAGGCGTTCGGCAGACCTGTACGGCGCACGGTGCAAACCTTTCACAATCAGTGTGTTGACCTCCGAATTCCGCCCGGTTAGGCTTGTCGGGTCGGTCGGAAGCCCACCGTGACGGGCCTCGGGACCGCTCCGGTCGAACGACGCACGCTGGGCCGCTCCGGGCGGCCTCGGGAGAATCCTCGATGTCCCTGCTGCAGCCTTCCCTTCGCCCTCTTCTCGGCTTCGCGCTCGCCGTCGCCGCGGCCTCGGTCCTCGCCGTCTGCGGCGGGGGGAAGAACGGGACGGATGTCAGCGGTCCCACGACCCCGGTCACGCCGACGGTGGCGCCGTCCGTGGCGCCGACGGCCGAACCGCCGCTCTCGGCATCCTGCGCGCGCCTGCCCGCGGGCAACATCGACGCGCCGTGCAGCTACGCCAGGTCCACTTTCCAAAGCGACGTGGACGAAGCGATCCGCACGCTGCAGGTCGAGCAGTCCCCGATCTTCAACGACAACGAGGTCCTCAGCGTCGGCCGGTACTACGTGGGCCTGATCAAGATCCTCGACCGCAAGGGCCTGTGCGCGCGCTTCGATGGCGAAGAGCTGGCCGTCACCAACACGAGCGACTTCAGCGACCAGTACCACGTGATGGCGTCGAACCGGATGGTCCGTGTCGGCCCCCAGAGCTACCGCGC
>JBGASI010000467.1:0-3993 GCA_044229815.1 Vicinamibacteria bacterium
GGCGCTCAAGGCCCAGGCCGCCGCGGCCGCCCCGTCGCCGGCGGCGAGCGCCCTCGCCGAGGCGAAGGCCAAGATGGCCGCCCTGCGCGCCTCCGCGGCGGCCCCGCCCGCGGCCCCGCCGGCGAGCGACGCCCGCGCCCGGCTCGTGGCGCTCAAGGCCCAGGCCGCGGCGCGCAAGGCGGCGCAGGCGCCGGGCAAGCCGCCCGAGCGGCAGGACGAATGAGAGTCGGGATCGACCTCGGCACGACGTACTCGCTCGTCGCCGGGATGGACGTCGAGGGCCGCCCGCAGCTGGTTCCCGACTGCACCGACCCCGAGCTCGTCCACACCCCCTCGGCCGTGCTGATCGCGCCGGGCAACGCCTTCGTCGGCACGCTGGCCGAGGCGCTGCTCGAGAACGACCCGACCCTGGCCGTGATCCGCTTCTTCAAGCGCCACTTCGGCTCGCGCGAGCCGGTCTTCTACGACGAGCGCGGCCAGGCCTGGCTGCCCGAGGCGGTGGCGGCGCTCGTGCTGCGCAAGCTGGTGTTCGACGCCGAGAGCGCCTCGCCCGAGCGCGTCGAGAGCGCCGTCGTGACGGTGCCCGCCCACTTCAACGACCCCCAGCGCAAGGCGGTGCTCAACGCGGCGGCGCTCGCGAAGCTGCCGGTGCTCGGGCTCGTCGAGGAGCCGGTCGCCGCCGCTCTGCACTACGGCGTCCAGTGCGGGGCCGCCGACCGTGTCGTGCTCGTCTACGACTTCGGCGGCGGCACCTTCGACGCGACCGTGCTCAGCATGGACGCGGCCGGCGTCTACGTGCTCGCCAAGAGCGGGCTCACCGAGCTCGGCGGCAAGGAGATCGACGAGAAGATCGGCGAGATGATCCTCGCCCAGTTCGAGCGGGCGCTCGGGCGGCCCCCGGCCACCGGGGCGAGGACGCTGCTCGAGCTGCGGCGCGTCTCCGAGGAGATCAAGATCGAGCTGTGCCTGCCGGGCCGCAGGTCGGTGCGCCGGCTGGTGCTGCTCGGGGGCCAGGCGGCCGAGGTGGAGATCTCGGCCTCGCGCTTCGAGGCGGCGATCCGCGAGCTGGTCGACCAGACCGAGGCCGAGACGCTGCGCTGCGTGCGCGAGGCGGGGCTGCAGCCGGGCGACGTGCACCAAGTGCTGCTGGTCGGCGGCTCGTCCCTCGTGCCGCTCGTCGAGTCCCGGCTGCGCGGGCTGTTCGGGGCGCCGGGCCAGCAGGTGCTCTACCACGAGCCGAGCAAGGCGGTGGCCTACGGGGCGGCGCTGCACGCCGCGCAGCTCGCGGGCGACGCCGGGCGCTTCCAGATCCCGCCGGAGCTGCGCGGGGTGAGCGGCTACCACGTGGGCGTGCGCACCGTGGACCCGGCTCTCGGCCGGGTCTCGGTCGACCCGCTGATCCGCAAGAACATGCCGCTGCCGGTCAAGGTGCGCAAGACCTACTACACGAGCCGCGCCGGCCAGGAGCGGATCGTGCTCGACTTCGTGCAGTACCGCGACGACGGCGAGGCGCTCGTCGGCCTGGGCCACCTGGTCGTGGGCCCGCTCGCCTCGGCCCGGGCGAACTACCCGGTCGAGGTGACGACCGAGTACCGTGTCGACGGCACGGTCGCGGTCGAGGCCTACGACGCGCAGAGCGGGGTCGAGCTCGCGGCCGTGTTCGGGGGTGACGCGCAGGGAGGGGCCGCCGGCCTCGCGCTGCAGAAGGCCCTCGTGGATTCCACCGTCATCAACAACGTGATCACATGAGCCATGCCAAGCCCGCTCCGGCCGCCGCGCGCCGCGGGCCGCGCCTCTCGACGATCCTCGCCTCGCTGGCCGTGGTCGCCCTGCTGCCGCTGGCGGCGCTGCTCGGGCGCCAGTGGCTCGAGCTGTCGCACCGGCGCGCCGCGCTCGAGACCGAGCTCGCCGCGCTGACGAGCCGCAACGCCGTGCTGCAGCGCGTGGCCGAGGACCTCCAGCCGCAGAAGTTCCAGATCTGCAACAAGGGCAAGGACCCGCTCGGCGTGCCCTGGTTCGCGGCCGTCTACCAGGACGGCCACCGCCTGCGGCTGTTCGACCCGCTGCGCTGCCAGGGCTGGCGCGGCGAGGAGATCGCCGGCGGCGAGAGCCGCGTGCTCCACTTCAGCTCGACCGAGGAGGAGAGCTGCAACTGGAACGGCTCGGTCGTGTTCTACGCCATGCGGCTGGTGCGCCAGTCCGAGGAGGCGCCCGTCGCGTACAACGTCGCCGGTCCGTGGCGCAACTTCGACCGCGACTGCTTCACGCTGGAGTAGCCCGATGCCCACCCTTCGCCTGCACCGGGACACCGGGACACCGCTCGAGGCCGTGCCGCCGCGCTCGCTCGTCGGCCGCGATCCCGGCTGCGACCTGGTGATCGACGATCGTTCCATCTCGCGCCGCCACGTGGCCTTCGAGCTGCGAGGCACGACCTGGATGCTCGTCGACCAGGGCAGCGCCAACGGCAGCTACCTCGACGGCAAGCGCGTGAGCGAGGCGGCGCTGCGCGACGGCCAGACGGTCCGGCTCGGCAGCCTGGTGCTGCGCGTCCAGATCGAGTCCGACGCGCCGGCGACCGTGCTGATGGCGCGCCCCGACCTGGGCGAGTCGACCGTGGTGATGGCGCGGCCCGAGGCGCCCCCGGACATCTCGACGGTCGAGATCCAGGTGCCGTCGCTCGCGCCCCCTGTCGTGAAGCCGCCCGCTCGCCCCGCGGCGCCGCCGCCCGCGCCGCCGGTCGTCGCGCCGCCCGTCGCGCCTCGCCTGCCGGCCCGTGCCCCCGCGCCCTCCGCCGATCCCTGGCAGGTGCTCGGGCTCGCCCCCGGCTCGGACGCGGCCGCGGTGCGCGCCCGCTACGAGCAGGCCTCGGCGGACCTGCGCCAGCGGGTGGCGCAGGCGCCCACCCCGGCCCTGCGTGCCACCGACGAGAAGAACCTGCGGGCGCTCGAGCAGGCCCTGCACGAGCTCGTTCCCGCCGCGGCCGCCGCGCCGGCGCCGCCCGAGGACTACCTGCGCGACCTGCCCGCCGCCCGGCCCACGGTGGACGCCGAGCTGCTCGAGAAGGCGGACCACTCGCGGCGGGCGGCCGCCGAGACGCCGGCCGCTCCCGACGCCGCCGCGCCGGCCAGGGGCCGCGCCTCGCTGCCGCCCATCGCGACGACGCTCCTCGTCTTCCTCGCGACGGGCCTGCTCGCGCTGTGCGCCTTCTTCGCCCTCGCCTCGGGCAAGCTCAAGCTCGAGATCCGCAAGGAGGAGGAGGCCCCCGAGCTGGTGGCGGCGCGGCAGGCGGCCGCGAAGCTCCTGCCGTTCGAGGAGCTGCTGAAGAACGGCGCCCTGCGCAACGGACGGCTCAAGCTCTGCAACCGCTCGTCCCGTCCGCTCGCCGTCGGCTGGCTCTCGGCCGTGTCGGTGCAGAAGGACGAGCTGCCGGCCGGGGCCGACCCGCAGCTCGCCGCGCTCGCCCACGGCTTCAGGCTCGTCACCTACAACAGCGGGTTCTGCGGGCGCGACTTCGCGATCACGCTGCCCCCCGGCGGCGAGCAGGCCGTGGAGCTGCGCTCGGAGGAGGCCCGCTGCCGCTTCGACGGCAGCGCCGTCTTCTTCGCGCTGTCGGTGCAGCGTCCGGCCGACCCGGTGCCGGAGGCGACGCCGCCGGCCGGCAAGAAGGGCGCCGCGCCGCCCGAGCCGGAGGAGGAGCGCCCCGGCGACCCGGGGACCACGACGTGGGTCTCGGGCCTGCTCGCCGGAAACGACGCCTGCGTCCCGCTCGGCGCGGGCTGGTAGGGTTCGGAGCCAGGAGGTCGATGCGATGGGTGTGACGATGCGCGGGCGCAGGGCCGCCTGGATCGCTGCCGCCGTGATGGCCCTCGGCGTCGCGGCGCCCGTGGCGCGGGCGCAGGAGCTGCCGCCGCCGGACGTCAGGGCGAAGCCGAAGCCGAAGCCGAAGCCGCCCCAGAAGCCGGCGGGGTCCGGTTCGGCGGCAGGCGTGTCCGG
>JBGASI010000468.1:0-3978 GCA_044229815.1 Vicinamibacteria bacterium
GCCCGTCGGCGCGGCGGCCGGCGCGGGGCCGCTGGCCGCGACCACACCGCCGGGGCGTGTGTCCGGGATCGCGAAGTAGACGAGGACGCCGTAGGCGAGCGTCGTCAGCCCGTCGCCGAGGAAGAGCAGCCGCCAGTCCCAGTCGGCGAGCAGGCCGCCGAGTGTCGTGCCGACGGCCCAGCCGAGGTTCACGGCCATGCGCAGGCCGGCGAAGCCTGCCGCGCGCTGGTCCGACGGGAGCAGGTCCGAGATGATCGCCGACGCGGCGGGCCGGTAGAGGTCGGCGATGAAGCCGAACGCGACGAGCAGCGGCACGAACAGGCGCGCCGACGGGGCGGCGGCCATGGCGAGCGCGAGCAGGCCGGAGCCGATGAGGCTGACGAGCAGCGTGCGCCGGCGGCCGAGCCGGTCCGTGAGCTGGCCGCCGACGAGGATCGAGACGAGCGAGCCCGTGCCGAAGGCGAACAACAGCCGCGCCGCCTCGGTCTCCCGCAGCTGGAAGTCGCGCAGCAGCACGAGGGCGAGGTACGGCAGGATGAAGGTCCCGAGCTTGTTGACGAGCGTCCCCAGCAGCAGCAGGCGGACCGGCCGCGGAAAGCGGCCGACCACGCGCAGGGGGTTCATGGACATGGCGGACGCCCCACTCTAGCGGAACGCGCCCCGGCCGCGGCAGCGGCCCCCCGGCGGCGCGCTTGACCGCCGCGCCCGCGCTGGCTCTAATGGGCCGGCAACCGGAGGGAAGTCGCGATGCACAAGCTGGTCCTGCTGCGCCACGGCGAAAGCACCTGGAACCTCGAGAACCGCTTCACCGGCTGGACGGACGTCGACCTCTCGCCGAAAGGCCTGCAGGAGGCGAGCGCCGCCGCGACCCTGCTCAGGGAGGGTGGCTACGCCTTCGACGTGGCCCACACCTCGCTCCTGCGCCGGGCGATCCGCACGCTGTGGATCACGCTCGAGGGCATGGATCGCCTGTGGATCCCGGTGAAGAAGTCGTGGCGGCTCAACGAACGGCACTACGGCGCGCTGCAGGGCCTCAACAAGGCCGAGACCGCGCAGAAGTTCGGCGAGGAGCAGGTGAAGATCTGGCGCCGGGCGTTCGCGACGCCGCCGCCCCCGCTGACGCCGGACGACGAGCGTCACCCGGGCCGCGACCCGCGCTACGCGGGGCTCGCCAAGGACCTGCTGCCGCTCACCGAGTCGCTCAAGGACACGATCGCGCGCTTCCTGCCGTACTGGCACGACGCGATCGTCCCCGACCTGCTGGCCGGCAAGCGGGTCGTGATCGCGGCCCACGGCAACAGCCTGCGCGCGCTGGTGAAGCACCTCGACGGCATCGCCGACGACGCGATCGTCTCGCTCAACATCCCGACCGGCATCCCGCTCGTCTACGAGCTCGACGACGATCTCACCCCGCTGCGCAGCTACTACCTCGGCGACCCCGAGGCGGCGAAGAAGGCCGCCGAGGCCGTGGCGAACCAGTCGAAGGCGAAGGCCTGAGGCCGCGCCGGACTTGACCGCGAGCGCCGCCGTCCCTCGCGTCCCGCTTCGTCGCGCCTGGCGCGTGCTCGGCGGCCTCGGCATCCTGCTCGCGCTCGTGGCCGGGGCGGGCAGCCTCTTCGTCTACCTGCGCCTCGAGGACAGCCTGCCCGTGCTCGACGGGCAGCGGGCGCTGCCGGGCCTCTCCGCCGCGGTGTCGATCGAGCGCGACGCGCACGGCGTGAGCGTCGTGCACGGCCAGAGCCGGGCGGACGTGGCGCGCGCGACGGGGTTCCTGCACGCGCAGGAGCGCTTCTTCCAGATGGACCTGCTGCGTCGGCGCTCGGCGGGCGAGCTCGCGGAACTCGTCGGCGCGCCGGCGCTGCCCGCCGACCGCGAGGTGCGGGGCCTGCGGCTGCGCGCGGTGGCCCGGCGCGCGGTCGAGGCGCTGCCGGCCGAACAACGGGCCCTCCTCGACGCCTACGGCGCCGGCGTCGCCGCGGGTCTCGCCTCCCTCGGCGCGCCGCCCTTCGAGTACCTGGCGCTGCGCACGCCGCCCGCGCCCTGGCGGTCGGAGGACACGCTGCTGTGCGCCCTCTCGATGTACCTGTCGCTGCAGGGAGAGCTGCCGGGCCAGGAGTCGACGCTCGGCCTGATGAACGACCTGCTGCCGGGCGCGCTCTTCGAGTTCCTCGCGCCGAAGGGGACCGAGTGGGACGCCCCCGACGTGGGAACGCCCTTCCTCCAGCCGGCGGTCCCCGGGCCGGAGGTCGTCGACGTGCGGGGCCGGGCGCCGCAGGCCTCCACGCCGAGCGCCGCCGCGGCCGTGGAGCGCGACAGGCGCGCCGCGCTCGACCCGGTCGGCCTCGTCGGCGTGGGCGCCGCGATCGACGGCGAGTGGCCCTCGCTCGGCAGCAACAACTGGGCGATCGCCGGCCCGAAGGCGCAGGGCGGCCGCGCGCTGCTGGCGAACGACATGCACCTCGGGACGGCGGTCCCGAACACCTGGTTCCGGGCGTCGCTCGTCTACCCCGCCGGCGGCTACGAGCACCACGTCACGGGTGTCATGCTGCCGGGCGCGCCGTTCGTCGTCGTGGGCAGCAACCGGCGGATCGCCTGGGGCTTCACGAACAGCCAGGGCGACTGGGCCGACCTGGTCGTGCTCGAGCCCGACCCCGCCAACAAGGACGCGTATCGGACACCCGCGGGCCCGCGGGCCTTCGAGCACGCGACCGAGACGATCCACGTGAAGGGCGGCCAGGACGAGACCCTCGAGGTGCTCGAGACGGTGTGGGGTCCGGTCGTCGACAGGGACCACAAGGGCCGTCGGCGCGTTCTTGCCTGGGTCGCGCTGCGCCCGGGCGGCCTCAACGCCGACCTCCTGCGCCTCGAGCAGGCGGGGGGCCTGGACGAGGCCCAGGCGATCGCTCCCGACGTGGGCGTCCCGAACCAGAACTTCGTGGTGGCCGACGCGGCCGGCCGCATCGGCTGGACGATCATCGGCCGCATTCCCCGCCGCTTCGGTCACGACGGCCGGCTGCCGGTGTCGTGGGCCGCCGGCACGAGCGGCTGGAACGGCTGGCTCGCGGGCGCCGACTACCCGCGCATCGTCGATCCGCCGAGCGGCCGCATCTGGACGGCCAACGCTCGGGTCGTCGACGGCGCCGACCTCGTGAAGCTCGGCTTCGGCGGCTACGACCTCGGCGCGCGGCAGAAGCAGATCAAGGACGCGCTGTTCGCCCTCGACAAGCCGGGCGAGGCCGACATGCTGCGCTTGCAGCTCGACGACCGGGCGCTCTTCCTCGAGCGCTGGCAGAAGCTGCTGCTCGCGCTGCTGACGCCCGAGGCGGTCGGCAAGGACGCCCGTCGCGCGGAGGCCCGGCGTCTCGTCGAGGGCTGGGGCGGCCGCGCCGCGGTCGACTCGGTCGGCTACCGCATCGTGCGGGCGTTCCGCCTGCGCGCGGCGCAGGACGCGGTCGCACCGCTCGTCGCGCCGTGCGTGGCCGCCGACGCGAAGTTCGACTACCTCGGGACGCGCGAGAACCGCGGCCACCGCCAGTGGGAGGGCCCCGTCTGGGCGCTGGTCACCGAGCGGCCCGCCCACCTGCTCGACCCGCGCTTCGAGACCTGGGAGGCGCTGCTGCTCGGCTCGCTCGACGCGGTGCTCGAGGAGCTCACCGCGAAGGCCGCGCCGCTCGCGGGGCGCACCTGGGGCGAGCGCAACACCACCGCGATCCAGCACCCGCTGTCGCGCGCGCTCCCGGCGCTTTCCGCCTGGCTCGACATGCCGCGCCAGCCGCTGCCGGGCGACAGCCACATGCCGCGCTTCCAGTCGCCGCAGGCAGGGGCCTCGGAGCGGCTGGCGATCTCGCCCGGCCACGAGGAGAGGGGCTACTTCCACATGCCCGGCGGCCAGAGCGGCCACCCGCGCTCGCCCTACTACCGCGACGGGCACGCGGCCTGGGCGAACGGCGAGCCGACGCCGTTCCTGCCCGGCCCGGC
>JBGASI010000469.1:0-6439 GCA_044229815.1 Vicinamibacteria bacterium
AGGCTCCCGAGCAGGGCGACGTTGTACGCCAGCACGGGGCCGGACAGCCGCTGCAGCGGCGCGACCACGGCCGCCGGCAGGAGCAGGTTCTCGGAGAAGGCGAGCGCGTCGGGCAGCGGGTGGAAGGCGGGCGCCTGGAAGACGCGCGCCGGGTCACGCCAGACGTTCTCCCCCGCCCAGGCCAGGATCCAGGCATTGAGGCGGCCGTCGGGCCGGTCCAGCGGGCCCGTGTGCGCAAGGTCCCTCGCCAGCGGCCAGCTCAGCACGAGCAGCAGCAGCGCCAGCGCGACGCCGGCGCCGACGAGCTCGCGCGCGGTGGGCGGCAGCGGCAGCGGCGGGCGCCGGGGGCGGTCCCACGGCCCGAGCCAGGCGAGCGCACCAAGCAGCAGCGCGCTCGCCAGCGACAGCAGGTCCGTGGCCAGCCAGGTCCAGGCGGGCCGCGGCGGGCCCAGGTGGCGGGCAGGGATCACCTCGGCGCGGCCGTCGGGGCGCGTCCAGGAGAGACGCAGTCGCGGCCCGGCGCCGGCGTGCTCGAGCGTGACGTCGAGCGCGACGGTCCCCCGGGCGAGCGCCCGCTCGGTCCGGGCGGAGAGCGGATCTCCCTCGGCCGTGAGGACGGTCTGGCCCGCGATCGCCACCCTCGCGCGACCGCGCCCCTCGACGCGCAGCTCGTAGCGGCCGGCGGCCGGCACGTGCAGCTCGCCCTGCCAGCGCACGGCGAAGCGACGGCCGAGGGCGAGCGAGCGCAGCTCGCGGCCGGTCAGGTCGATCGCGGCCGGCTCCGTCTGCCCGACGAGGACGCCGCCCGGCGCCTCCACCGCGGCCGGGAGGCCGGCCGGGCCTCGCAGGCGAACGACGAGTAGCAACGCCAGCGCGCAGGCCACGAGCGCGGCCGCGGCGGCCCGCCAGCGGGTGGGGGCCCGCTCGCGTCCGTTGAGCGCCGCCAGGACCGCGAACCCGAGCGCCGGGCCGGCCAGCGGCAGCGCGCGCACGTCGAGCGGCGCCTCCGCGCCCACCGGCGCCCAGCGGGACGCGGCCAGAGCGAGGAGCGCCAGCGTGAGAGCGAGGCCAGTTCGGCCCACGAAGGAGAGGATGCGGACCAAGCCGCGGCATTCTACGTTGACCCCGCTCCGACGCGGTGGCCATAATCGAACCCCCTCCCACCAAAGGAGCCTCTCTATGAAGCTGCGCTCGCTGCTCGCCAGCCTCGGCCTGCTCGTCTCGTGCGGCACGGGTCGCGCGGCCGATCTCAAGCCGGGCGATCCCGCCCCGGACTTCGTGCTCGCCGGTTCGGACGGAAAGACGCACCGCCTCGCGGACTACAAGGGCCGGGCAGTCGTGCTCGCCTGGTTCCCCAGGGCGTTCACCGGGGGCTGAACGAGGGAGTGCAAGTCGCTCCGTGAGAGCGGCGACAGCATCCGGGCCTTCGAGGTGGCGTACTTCGCGGCGAGCGTCGACGACGCGAAGAAGAACACGGAGTTCGCCCTGTCACTCTCGGCCGACTACGCGATCCTCGCCGATCCCGACAAGGCGGCCGCCCGGGCATACGGCGTCCTGATGCCGGTGGTGGGCCTCGCCAAGCGCTGGACCTTCTACATCGACAAGGCCGGCAGGATCGCGTTCATCGACAAGGACGTGAAGGTCGCCAGCGCCGGCGCCGACATCGCCGCGAAGCTGCAGGAACTCGGCGTCCCCAGGAAGTAGTCCCTAGAACCGCACGTCCGTCACCCGCCCCTTTTCGAACACCACGGTCAGGTCCGGGTAGCTCCAGCGCGTCTTCTCGCCGAAGACCACCTCCGCCTGCGGCGCGCCGAGGGCCTTTCGGACCTCGTCCGTCGTCATGCCGTGCTTGATCTCGGCGCGCGTCGCGGGCGCGTCGGCGGCCAGCACGGGAGAGACGAGCGCCTGCGCGCCGGCCGGCGGCGGCACCCGGGTCACGGCGACGAGCGTCGGGGAGCCGGATGCGGGCGCGCGTCGCGCGCTGCGCGCGGGGCCGCCCGGCTTCGAGCCCTCGGGGTAGTTGAACGCGATCTCCTTCTCGAGCTTGGCCGCGCGGGCCGCCGAGAGCGAGTGGTCGCCGAAGAAGAAGTTGACGGTCCTGCTCCCCTCGCCGTACTTCTTCGCGAAGCGGTTCCACAGCCGCGGGCCCTTCGTGATGTCGTAGCCCGCCTCGTAGGCGTAGCGCAGCCCGACGCGGTCGGCCTGGTCCTCCATGCTGCGCCCGTAGCCGCTACTGTAGGCG
Source organism: Vicinamibacteria bacterium (assembly GCA_044229815.1). Taxonomy (GTDB): domain Bacteria; phylum Acidobacteriota; class Vicinamibacteria; order Fen-336; family Fen-336; genus DATBSL01. The sequence goes on from JBGASI010000469.1 coordinate 2,243, forward strand.
GTGGCGGCGAGCCCGGCGGCGAGCTGGATGATGGTGCGCTTCGTGTCGTCGTCGATCGTCGAGGTGGCCGCGATCACGCCGAGCGCGGCGAGCTGCACCCACATCTCGCGCTTGAACTGCTTGCGCGAGTGCTCGTGCGTCGCGTGCACCAGCTCGTGGCCGAGCACGATCGCCAGCTCGTCGTCGTCCATGTCGTCGAGCAGGCCCGTGAACACGTAGATCGAGTAGTTGCCCATCGCGAAGGCGTTCCACTCCCTGTTCTCGATCACGTAGATCCGCAGGTCCTCCGGGTGGAGGTAGGGCGGCACCAGGCTGTCGACCAGGCGCCGGACCCGCTCGACGTACGGCCCGTCCTCGATCAGCCGGCCCACGCTCGACTTCTCGTCGTCGCTCTCGAGGAAGCGGCCCCTCTGGCGCGCCCGCCTCTCGGCGTTGTCGGTGGCCGAGCGGACCTCGCCCTCGAAGAGCGCCGGCCCGTTCGGCTTGGCCTCGATCTCCTGGGCGAGCAGGCTGCCGTCGGCGAGGCGCCGGCCCTTGGCCTTCAGCTCGTAACCGAGCGGGATCGAGGCGACGTCCTTCGCCTCGCCCTCCCCCTTGAACTTGAGGGGCGTGCCCGGACACACCTTCTGGCCGTCGGCGATCACGCAGCCGCCGACGTGCCACTCGGCGTAGCCGTCCACTTTCTCGCCACGCGCCGGCTCCTGGTCTTCCGCGGCAAACGCCGCCGTAGCGACCAGGACCCCCGCCAGCGCCGCCAGCAGCCCGGTTTTCGTGCTCCGCGCCATCTTGACCCTCCGCTCGAGGAAGGACGCTGCGGCGTCCACGAGGTTCCCTGGAGCAAGGAGCATACCCTCGCGCGGGGGTCCGGGGCGGGAGATGACGGGGACGTGAGCCCGCGCACCCACGCCCTGCAACTCGAGCGGCGGCTTCAGTTTCCGATCGCCTGCAGGGCCGCCTGGGCCTCCCGGGACACCAGGAGCTCCGGGTCGCGCGCGGCCGCCGTCAGGGCCGGGATGGCCTCGCGAGCGGACGGTCCGACCCGGCCGAGGGCCCTCGCCGACTCCATCCGCACGAACTTGTCCTTGTCTTTCAAGGCCTCGAGCAGGAGTCGGAGCGCCGGGGCCGACGCGGCGCCGATGCGGCCGAGGGCCCGGGCGGCCTCACGCCGAATCGAGACGTCCGGGGCCGCGAGAGCCTGCGCCAGGGCGGAGACGGCCTCCGCGGCGACGGGGCCCAGAAGGCCCAGGGCCTTGATCGTCTCGGCGCGCACGATCGGGTCCGTGTCGGACAGGACGCGCACGAGCGCCGGCACCGCGGGGCGGGCGGCGGCCCCGATCAGGCCCAGCGCCTCGGCCGAGCGCCAGCGGACCTCGCTGCTTCGATCGCCGAGGGCGGCGGTGAGCGCCGGGACGGCTGGGGCGGCCTCGGCTCGGAAGGAGCCGAGGGCCTGTGCCGCGCGCCAGCGCGCCGCGGTGTCGGGTTGACCGAGCGCGGCCACGAGCTGCTGGACCTCCGGGTCCACCGCGGGCGCCACCGGCGTCGGCGCAGGCGTCGGTGGCGGCACAGGTGTCGGCGTCGGCCTCGGGGTCGGCACGGGCGTGGGCTCAGGCGGGCGGCTGTGCGCCACCGTGTCGGGCGGCTCCGCGGCCGATCCCGTCTCGCGCACGGACGGCAACGTCGGCTGCGTGCGGTCGCCTGGCGTCGGCAGTTCGGCCGGCAGTTCGCCCGGGCCCGGCGGCGGGCTGGCCTTTCGAGCCGCGCCGACGGCCGGGATCTCGGTGACGGTCACGGGAGGCGGCGCCGGCTGCGGCGCCCGGCCCAGGGCCCACCACGCGCCGACCGCGATCACCGCCAGCCCCGCCAGGCCGAGGCCGAGAAGTGCCAGCAGGATGAGGATCCCGTTGCCTCGACGCGGCGACTTCGCGGGCTGGGCGACGGGCCGAGGGGACGGCAGCGGCGGCCGGGCCGGCGGGCGTGGCTGCGCCACGAGGGTCGGGGGCCCGGGCGGCGGGGCGAGCTCGAGCGTCGGGAGGCCGGCCAGCGCCGCGGTCGGCACGTCGAGGGCCGCCTCGAGCGCCGAGACGAAGGCGCCGGCGCTCGGCCAGCGGTCCTGCGGCTTCTTCGCGGTGCACTTGAGCAGCGGCCTCAGCACGGCCTCGGGCAGGGCGCTCGCCGGCGGGATCGGCAGCGGCTCCTGCATGTGCTTGATCATGATCGCAACCGGGGTGTCCGCGGCGAACGGCACGGCGCCCGTGAACATCTCGTAGGCCACGATCCCGAGCGCGTAGACGTCCGCCGCGGGCCCCACGCTCTTGCCGGTCGCCTGCTCCGGCGCCATGTACTGGGGCGTGCCCGTGATCATCCCGGTCGCGGTCAGGCCGCCCGCCGCCTCGGCCATCTTCGCGATCCCGAAGTCGGCCAGGTAGACGCGGCCCGCGCTGTCGAGCAGCACGTTCTGCGGCTTGACGTCGCGGTGCACGATGCCCTTGCCGTGCGCGTAGTCGAGCGCGTCCGCGACGCCGCGCAGGATCGCCACCGCGCGCGGCAGGCCGGGGCGCCCGCTGCGGATCAGCTGCGAGAGCGAGCCGCCGTCGATCAGCCGCATCGCCATCCAGGGGATGCCGTCGGTCCGGTCGATGTCGTAGGCGTAGATCGGGACGATGTTCGGGTGCTCGAGCCGCGCGATCGCCTTGGCCTCGCGGTCGAAGCGTTTCGCGAAGTCCGGGTCGTGCAGGAACTCGCGCGGCAGGACCTTCAGCGCCACGTAGCGGTCGAGCGCCGCCTCGTAGGCCCGGTAGACGGACGCCATCCCGCCGCGGCCGAGGGGCTCGACGATGCGGTAGGGACCGGCGTTGGATCCGGGAACGAGGGCCACTGCTGGCTCACCTCCGGCCGCCGAAGCCTACCACCACGGCTTGCCGAGAGCGCGCCGCGCCTTTGCGCCGGGCCGGGACTCGTGATAACCGTGAGGCGCCCCGGTGCCGGGAGGCCCGCCGCGCGATGGCCAAGATCCTGCTGGTCGAGGACAACGAGATGAACCGCGACATGCTGTCGCGGCGCCTGCAGCGCAAGGGCCACGAGGTGCTGATGGCGGCCGACGGCATGCAGTGCCTGCTGATGGCCGAGAGCCAGACGCCGGACCTGATCCTGCTCGACATGAGCCTGCCGGTGATCGACGGCTGGGAGGCGGCGCGCCGGCTGAAGGCCTCGCCCGGCACGCAGGCGGTGCCGGTCATCGCGCTCACCGCGCACGCGATGTCGGGCGACCGAGAGCGCGCGCTCGCGGCCGGCTGCGACGACTACGACACGAAGCCGGTCGACTTCCCCAAGCTGCTGGCCAAGATCGACGCGCTGCTGGCGCGTTGAGCCGCGGCCGTCGCTAGCGGCCCCTGGGGCGACGGCCGGCGTCGAGGGCCCGCCGCAGCTCTCCGGTCAGCTCCTCGCGCGAGAACGAGCCCTTGCGGAACACCCGCTTCACCTGGCCGTCGAGGCGCGCCCGCTCGTCGGCGCTGAGGTCGCGCGCGGTCACCACCACCACCGGCAGGCGGCGGCCGCTCTCGCTGCGGCGCAGCTCGGCCACGAACTCGAAGCCGTCCATCTCCGGCATCATCAGGTCGAGCACGATCAGGTCGGGCGTCGAGATCGCGAGCGACTCGAGCGCGTGGCGGCCGTTGTTCGCCTCGAAGACGACCCAGCCGTCCTTCTCCAGCGCGCGCCGGATGACCTCGCGCGTCGCCGCGTCGTCCTCCACCACCAGCACGGGCCGGGGCGAGCGGCCGTCGCGGAAGCGGCGCAGGGCGCTCACGAGCTGCTCGCGGTCGAACGGCTTCGTCAGGTAGTCGGCCGCGCCCAGGGCGAGGCCGACGTCGGCGTCGTCGAGCATCGAGACCATCACGACCGGGATCGCCGCCGTCAGGGGGTCGGCCTTGAGCGCGCGCAGCACGCTCCAGCCGTCCGTCCCCGGCATCAGCACGTCGAGGCTGATCGCGTCGGGCCGCTTCTCGCGCGCGAGGCGCAGAGCCTCCTCGCCCGAGCCGGCGGGCAGCACGCGGAAGCCCTCCTTCTGCAGGCCGCGCGCGATCAGGTCACGCGTGGCCGGGTCATCGTCGACCACCAGCACCAGCGGCTGGGCCTCCGGCGCCGGGGGCGCCGGCTCGGCCGCCTCCGCCACCTCGGCCGCCTCCGCCGGGACGGCCA
>JBGASI010000470.1:0-3961 GCA_044229815.1 Vicinamibacteria bacterium
ACCTTCTCTCGATCCCCGCCCTCGGTGCGTTCGCGGAGCTTCTCGGCCTGTGCCCTGGCCTGCTCGGCGCCCCCGCCGTCGGCCGCGAGGCGGAGCGCGGTCAAGCTGTGCTCGATCTCGCCCGGCTCGAGTTGGGCGGCACGCACGGCCAGGGGCAGCGTGTCCGCGAGCGGCGCGCCGCGCGCCGCCATCGCCCGGGCCAGGCTCTCGTGAGCGCCGGCGAATGATGGATTCAGCTCGATCGCCCTGCGAAACGCGGCTTCGACCCGTTCGTGGCTCCCGCCGCCGGTCAGGCTGTCCCACAGGAGGTGGCCATAGAGGTAGTGCGCATAGTCGCTCGCGCCAGGGAGCGCCGTCGCCCTGGAAAGCTCCTCCCGAGCGTCGCTCCTTCGTCCTTCTCTCCAGGCGAGGAGAGCCAGAGCCTCGTGTGCGGCGGCGAAGCCCGGATCGAGGATCAAAGAACGCCCGGCCAGGGCACGGGCGTCCGCCCCGCGGCCCAGCGCGACGTGGAAGCCGGCGCGAAGGGCCAGCGACTCTGCCTCGGGCAGCGTGCGCGCGGTCCAGGCGGTCTGCTTCACTTCCAGGCGGGCCAGCCGCCGGCGGTAGTGGAAGACCGGCCGTCGCACGTAGGACTGCAGCTCCCGGTCGAGGGCCTCGAGATCGCCGAAGGCCTCCCGGGCTGCTTCCTTCGCGGGTCGCCCGGCCTGCAGCAGCGCCGCGAAGCGGTTGATCTGACCGTGGCGCTCGTCCTTCCCCAGCACGAGGTAGTGCACGAGCGCCCAGCACTGCGCGTAGAAGATCGTGGCGCGATTCTCCTCGGAGTACTCCGGCGAGCCGTGCTTCACGGCGACGAGCGCTGCGAGCGACAGCGGCGCCCGGGCCCTGAGCGTCTGGAGGTGGTAGGGCACCGGGCGGCCCTCGTACACGCGCTCACCGTCGATGATCGTGTTCCCCCAGAACTCGGCGAGCCCCTCGTTCAGCCAGACCGGCAGCGCGTCGAAGTTCAGGCGGAGGACGAGGTGGACGTACTCGTGGAAGACGATCAGATAGGGGTTGTCCCACGCCTCGTCTTCCTCGCGGAAGCGCGCCACGTCCATTCGCAGCGCCACCCAGCCCCGGTCGGGCGCGCTCACGAAGACGCCGGCAGGGTGGAGGGCGCCCTTCTTTTCCCAGAACGCGGGGAGCAGCGCGCGAAGCCCCGACTCGTCTCGCACGGCCACTATGGTCACCGGCCGCACGGTGTCGAGGCGCGCCCAGGGCCAGACGTCGCGCAGGAGCGCTCGGACCTGCTCGAACTGAAGGAGGACCTGGCGCGCGTCCTTTTCGCTGCCGTCGGAGGCCACGGTGAACGAGGGGCTGCGGACTTTCACCCATCCCGCTGCGGCGGCCGTAACGGGTGCCCCCAGTGTGCCCGCGAGCAGCGCAAGAGCGACGGATCGACGCCTGCCTCGCATGGTCCAGTCCCTCCCGGTGCGCGCGCATTGTAGCGGACGCCTCACAGGCATAGCATGGCGTCAACGGAGGACTCGCCATGACCGCTCGACCGCTGACCCGTCGTGACACTCTCAGGCTCGGTGGCGCCGCCGCCGCTTCGATGCTGCTGGCGCCCGTCACGCGCGCCCGCGCCGCGACGTGGAAGCCGATCCCGATCGGCACGCAGCTGTGGTGCGTGCGGCAGCAGCTGGCCAAGGACATCCCCGGGACGCTGAAGGCGCTCGGCGCGATCGGCTACCAGGCCGTCGAGCTCGAGAACGCGTTCGGCAAGTCCGGCGCCGAGTGGAAGACCCACCTCGAGGCCGCCCAGCTGAAGGCCTGCGGCTTCCACCACACGCTCGCCGAGCTTTCGGGCGACAAGTTCGCGGCGACGGTGGAGTTCAACCAGGCGATCGGGAACCGGAACCTGATCATCCGCTCGCTGGAGCCCGCGATCTACAAGTCCGCGGACCTGCTGAAGAAGACGGCCGACGAGGTCAACGCGGTGGCCGTGCGCCTGAAGCCGCACAAGATGCGGGTCGGGTACCACAACCACATGCTCGACTTCAATCGCATCGACGGCGAGTACTGGTGGAACCGCTTCGCCGACCAGACCACGAAGGACGTGATCCTGCAGTTCGACACCGGAAACGCCTCGGAGATGGAGGGCGTGACGCCCCAGTCGTTCCTGACGCGCAACGCCGGCCGCACGGTCTCGATGCACGTCAAGCCGTTCTCGAAGAAGGACCCGAACGCCTACCTCGGCAAGGACGAGCTCGACTGGCCGGCGATCATGACGGCGGCCGAGACCGTCGGCGGCCTCGAGTGGTACATCATCGAGTACGAGCGGGAAGGCGTACCGCCGCTCGAGTCGCTGAAGGCTAACCTGGAGCTGTTCAAGAAGCTCCGCAGCTGAGGCGGGATCTGTCATGAAGCCGACCCTTGCCGTTCCGCTGGGCTCCTCGCTCGTTCTCGCCCTGGCTCTCCCCGCCCTCGCCCAGGCGCCCGTGCGCTGGAAGGCGCACGACATGACGCGGCCGCGTCCGGTCGTGGTCCAGCCGCCGCCCCAGGCGCTGCCGGTGCCGGCGCCTCCCGACGCGGTGGTGCTCTTCGACGGCCGCAGCCTGGCCGAGTGGCGCAGCGCCGACGGCGGCCCCGCCCGCTGGGTCGTGAAGGACGGGGCCATCGAGTCGGTGCCGGGCAGCGGCTACCTCTTCTCGGCGCGCGGTTTCGGCGACGTGCAGCTGCACGTCGAGTGGGCGGCGCCTGTGCCCGCAAAGGGAAAGAGCCAGGGACGCGGCAACAGCGGCGTGTTCCTGATGGGGCTCTACGAGGTCCAGGTGCTCGACTCGTACCAGAACGACACCTACCCCGACGGCCAGGCGGCCGCGATCTACGGCCAGTACCCGCCGCTCGTCAACGCCTGCCGGCCGCCGGGCGAATGGCAGGCGTACGACATCGTCTTTCGCCGCCCGCGCTTCCGTCCCGACGGCTCGCTCGTCGCGCCTGCCCGCGTCAGCGTGACCCACAACGGCATCCTCGTCCAGGACGACGTGGAGCCGTGGGGGCCCACCGCATGGCTTCAGCACATCCCCTACACGGCCCACGCCGACAAGCTCCCGCTCGCGTTCCAGGACCACGGCAACCCGGTCCGCTACCGCAACATCTGGCTGCGCGAGCTGCCCGAGACGCCGGCCCCCGGCCCGCCCGAGGACTCCCGCCCGGTCGTCAACCTCTCCCTCGCGGCCCTCGACAAGTACGTGGGCCGGTACCGCGTCAGCGAGGAGGGGAACCCGACCTTCACCGTGTCGCGCAAGGACCGTCAGCTCTCCTGCGACTTCCAGTACAACGGGCAGCCGCTCGAGCTGGTCGCTCACTCGGAGAAGGCGTTCTCGCTGCGCTGGACGGCAGGCGAGGTCGAGTTCGACGTGAAGCCCGACGGCTCGGTCGCCGGCCTGACCTTCACCCTCGGAGGAGACGAGCGAAAGGCCACGAAGGTCCAGTAGCGTCCGCGCCGCTACCGCATGGCCTAGCTGAACATGGGCCACGACGACCTCGGCGACGACGGTCGCCCGCAGTCCTCGACGTTCGCCAGCGCGCCGCAGAACCAGCTGATCCGGCAACTGCTGTACTGGGTGGCCGGGCACGAGCCGCCGCGCCGCTGATCTGGATCACGCACCCTCGGAGAACGACCACGCGACGAAGCGGCTGCGCTTCTGGCCCTGCGCCATGGGCACCGTGCGGACCTGCCGCGCGCCGGCCTGCCGGATGGCCCGCTGCACGGCGGGAAGTGATCCCGAGCTCGACACGAGCGTCGTGAACCATCCCACCTGCCCGGCGAACGCCGCGCTCTCCGCGGCCATGCGGCGGATGAAGCCCACCTCGCCGCCCGGGCACCAGACCTCCGCGCCCTGGCCCCCGAAGTTCCGCGTCGCCCCGGGGACACCGCGGCCCAGCTTGCGCCACTTCTCGCGGGCGGCTTCGGAAG
>JBGASI010000021.1:0-18005 GCA_044229815.1 Vicinamibacteria bacterium
GCGCTGACGGGCGTCGTCAACGTCATCACGCACTCGCCGCGCGAGCGCGAGGGCTTCGGCTTCACGCTCGGCGCGGGCCTGTTCAGCCGCAAGGGCGGCTCGCGCGACGCGGACGGCAGCGGCAGCCTCTACAACGGCAGCTTCTCCTACGGGCACGCGGCCAACGACACCTGGTCGTACAAGCTCTCCGCCGGCTACTACAACTCGGATCCCTACTCGCGGCCGATCGGCAGCGTGCCGCTCGACTGCCACCCCTACGGCGTCAGCCCGTGCCGCGACGCGAGCGGCAAGGCCGTCGCCGGCGGCTTCCCGATCGGCGGCGCGCCCTACCCCGGCGACAAGCAGGGCCTGGGCAGCTTCCAGAACGCGGGCACGAGCCAGCCGAAGGTGGACCTGCGACTCGACCAGGAGCTGGCGAACGGCGGGCGGATCACCTACCAGGGCGGCTACGCGGGCACCGAGGGCATCATCCACACGGGCATCGGGCCGTTCGACATCGAGAGCGGCTCCTACATGGCGTACGGCAAGGCCGTGTACACGAAGGGAGCGCTGCGGGTCGGCGCGTTCGGCAACTTCCTCGACGCGAGCGCTCCGAACCTGCTCCTGAGCGACCCGGCCACCGGGCGGCCGATCGTGCTGGGCTTCAAGACCGAGACCTACGACATCGAGGCAGGCAACTCCAACGTGCTCGGCGGCAAGCACATCCTGACCTACGGCGGGAACTACCGCCGCAACAACTTCGAGATCACGCTCGCGCCCGGCGCCCAGGACCGCAACGAGTTCGGGGCCTACCTGCAGGAGGAGTTCTTCGTCGACAAGTTCCGCGTCGCGGTCGGCGGGCGCGCGGACAAGTTCGGCAACCTCGACAACTGGGTCTTCTCGCCGCGCGTGAGCCTCATGTTCAAGCCGAGGCCCGACCAGTCGGTGCGCGTGTCGTACAACCGCGCCTTCCGCTCGCCGTCGGTGATCAACAACTACCTGGACCAGAACATCTTCAGCCCGACCCCCGTGGACCTGCGTCCGCTGGGCGCGGCGGTGCCGTCGCTCAAGCCGCTGATCCCGCAGGAGCCGTTCTACCTCGTGGTGAACAACTTCGGGAACCCGGGCCTGAAGGAGGAGCACGTCGACGCGTTCGAGCTGGCCTACACGGCCACCTTCGGCCGCACCACGCTGGGCCTGGCCGTCTACCAAAACGACACGAACAACAACATCAACTTCACGCCGGTCCTGCCCGACTCCGAGAACCCGAGCGGCCTGCCCGGCCTCGAGTTCTACTCGGCGTCGAACCCGGCCCAGGGCGTCGGGGCGACCACGGGCACGCCGCTCACCGACCCGCTCTCCGGCAAGCCGGGGCTCAGCCCGATCCTGATGACGACCCTCGGCCTGCTGCCGGCGCCGTTCGGGCCGATCCGCCTGCCCTACAAGGTCTCGACGTACCTGAACCTGGGCCCGATTCGCAACCGCGGCTTCGAGGCGTCGATCGAGGAGCGGCTCAACAGCACTTGGAGCCTCTCGGCCAACTACTCGTTCCAGGACGACCCGAAGGTGCTCGACGAGGCGTCGGGCCAGATCCGCTACCCCGTCTCCGAGGTGGGGTTGGCGGCGAAGAACCGTTTCAACGCCGCGGTCAGCTACAACGGCGCGCGCTTCCTCGGAAACCTGAACGTGAACTACGCCGACAAGGCCTTCTGGAACGACGTGCTCACGTCCCAGTACCACGGGTACACGGACTCGTTCACGATGGTGAACGCCACGGCGGGCTTCAAGTTTGCGCAGGGGAAGGCGCAGTTCAGCCTGCGCGGCACCAACCTGCTCAACCAGAAGATCCTCCAGCACATCTACGGCGACCTGCTTCGCATCTCGGTGCTCGCCGAGCTGCGCTTCTTCACGCGCTGAGTCCGGTGTAGCCTCGAAGGCCCTCGGGGGGCATCCTCCGGGGGCCTTTTCCATTCCGGCCGGAGACGGCCGCTGCCGGGAGGCGGCATGACCGAGCGGGGCGGACCGCGGCGGCGCGTCGGCAGCAGCGCCGGCCGGGCGGTGGCGGTGATCGACATCGGCTCGAACTCCGGCCGGGTGATGGTGTTCCGGCCCGAGCCCGGCGGGGGCCTGCTCGTGCTCGCGGGCAGCCGGGCCTCGCTGCGCCTCGTGCGCTCGCTCGATGCGACCGGTCGCGTCCCGACCGAGGCGCTCGAGCGGGCCTTCGACGCGCTGCGCGACTTCCGGGCGATTGCGCGCGGGGCGGGCGTCCGGCGGATCGTGGCGGCGGGGACCGCCGCCCTGCGCGATGCGGCGAACGGCCCGGCGTTCATCCGCCGCGTGCGCGCCGAGCTCGCCATCCCGATCCGGATCCTGTCCGGAACCGAGGAGGCGCGCTACGGCTTCCTGGGCGCGGTGGGCGGGCTGCCCGTGGACGACGGCGTGCTGTTCGACCTCGGCGGTGGCAGCCTGCAGGTCAGCCGCTTCCGGGGCCGGCGGCTCCTGGGCGCCGTCAGCCTGCCGCTCGGCGCACTGCGGGTCTCGGACGCGTTCCTGGGCTCCGACCCGCCCGCGCGACGGGAGGTGGAGAAGCTGAAGGCGCACGTGCGGGACATGCTCGTCCAGGCCGGCATCGCGCCCCTCGCCGCCGGCGAGCAGGTCGTCGGCACGGGCGGCACGCTGCGGAACCTGGCGAAGGTCGACCAGCGGGCGTCCGGCTACCCAGTCCCGCGCCTCCACGGGTACGTCCTGAGCCGGGGCAGGCTGAAGGACCTGGCCGCGACGCTGGTCGGCACCCGGCTGAAGAGGCGAGGCCGCGTGCCGGGGCTGAACGCCGACCGGCGCGACTCGATCGTCGGCGGGGCCCTGGTCATCCAGGGACTGCTCGACGCGCTGGGTGGTGAGGAGGTCCTGGTGTCCGGCCAGGGCGTGCGCGAAGGCCTGGCGCGGGGCCTGGCCGGAGACGCGCTGACGCCAGCGGGCGCGGTGCGTCGGGCCTCCCTCGACTCGCTCGCGGCGCGCTTCGCCGGCTGGTCGCGCGAGCGCGCGGATCGGCGCGAGGCCGTCGCCGTCGCGCTGGCTTCGGCCTTCGAGGCCTGGCCCTCGCCCGAGTTCGGCGAGGCACTGCGTCACGCCGCGCGCACGCTCGACATCGGTCGCACCGTGGACTTCTTCGACCGCCACGAGCACGTGGCCGACCTGGTGCTCGCCACCGATCTCGCCGGCTTCTCGCACCGCCAGGTCGCGCTGCTCTCGGCGGTGGTGCGCGAGGCCGGGGACGAGGACGCGCCGGCGCGTTCGCTGGCGCCGCTCGTGCGCGGGGAAGACCGGGCCGGACTCCGGCGGGCCGCCATCCTGCTCGCGCTGGCCGACGAGATCACCGAGCGGTGCCCGCCGGGCTCCGGCGCGTCCGTGTCCTGCCGGGTGCGGGGCCGCGACGCCACCGTCGCCGTCCCGGCCCTCGGCTCGTGGGGCGTGCGCGGCCTGGCCGACCGCTTCGAGCGCGCCTTCGGCCGCCGGCTGCGCGTGGTGCCGGGAGCCGGGGGCCGGGGCCGGGGTTAGCTAGCGCGGCCCGGAGGCCGAGCTGGCAGCCGTGGCGCCGAGCGCCTGCACCGCGTCGAGGTCGGCGCCCTCGCTCACCGTGCCGCCGGGGCAGGGAAAGAGTTCCCCGTCCTCGACGCGGACGTAGCGTGCCCTGGTGACGCCGCCCGTCGCCAGGTCGAAATCGCAGTAGCCGCGGATCGCGTTGATGCGCTCGCCGCAGCTGCGCCGTGCCTCGAGCAGCTGGAACGGGCCGCTCGGCGACAGCGACACGTAGACGCTCAGCGGCTCGCTGGAGACGGCCTGGTAGACGCGCAGGTCGTTGCCGGGCTGGTCCGTGAGGCAGCCACCCATGTCGAGCGTGACGTGTCCGCCGAAGCCGAGGCTCACGAAGCCGGTGAAGTTCAGGGGCCCGCTGCCCGCCGCGTCGGAGGGCCCGAGGGCGGCCTGCGGGTCGTTGTAGACGTTCTTCGCGAGCGAGCAGGCGGGGATCCAGGAGTCGACGACCACCTTCGCGTAGACCGAGGCGGCGGCCGTGCACGCGTCGGGCGTCTGCGAGGGCGTGGGGCTCGGTGACGGGCCCGGCGTCGAGGTCCCGCAGGCGGCCGCGGCCAGCAGCAGGACGAGCGCCCCCGGCCGACTCATCGCGTCGCCTCGCGACCGCAGGCGCGGAAGGCGTCGTTGCCAGGGCCGCTCGCGAGGAAGAGGACGAAGTCACGCGCCTCGCCGGGACGGGGCGTCCCGCGCACGGCGGCGGCTCGGATGGCCAGGGGCGGCGCGGCGATGGCGCTGACGGCGGCCGTCCGTCCGGCCAGGCTGAGCGGCAGGATCAGCGACTCGCCGGGCGCGGGGGCGAGCGGCCGGCGCGTGGCATCGAGGGACACCAGGCGCTGCGCGGTGACGCCCTGGCCGGCCAGGCTGCGGCGCGCCTCGCGCGCCACGACGCCGCCGAGCATGCGCAGGGGGGCTCCCGAGCGCGCCAGGGAGCGCACGTCGCCCCCGGACGGCCCGACGATCACCCAGGGGATGCGCGCGAGCTCGCGGTCCACCTCGAGGTCGGTGGCGCCGGACTCGAGCACGCGCGTCAGCTCCTCGTTGGCGCCGACGACGACGTCGCTGCCGTCGGCGGAGCCCACGGCCTCGACCGAGCCGGTCTCGACGACGATGGCGCGGCCGGTCGAGCGCTGGAAGAGCGCCCCGGCGGCGGCCACGCACGGGCTGGCGACGGGGCTCGCCTTCACGCGCAGCGCCGCCGGGGCGGCGGGTGTGGCGAGCAGGGTGGCGAGGAGGAGCGCGCCGGCTCTCATGCGGTCACCTCAGGCGGGCTCGAGCGACCAGCTGTGGTCGAGAGCCTGGCAGTATCCGACGGTGTCCAGGTCGGCGTCGCCGGGCCGGCTCAGGTCGATCTCGCCGAGGGCGCTGCCGCTCGCGGCGGCCCGACCCGAGGCCGTCGTGGCCGTCCCGTCGGCCATGATCTGCATCCAGACGCGGTATCCCTCGAGCGTGCGGAAGCCCACGTAGGCCTCGTCCTTCGCCCCGAAGGGCCCGTGCAGCCGGTCGCCCTGGCGGAGCAGGACGAAACGGATGTCTTCCGGCGCTTCCGAGGGCGAGGCGGAGCGGCCCGACGCCTCGGACCCGGCGGTGACGGGCGCCTCGGCCACGTCGACCAGCACGCTCTGGGGCCCGACCTGAACGGAGGCGCCGCAGCCGCGGCCGAAGGTCAGGACGAGCTTGTAGCGCCCCGAGAAGGCCGGAGCGGCCGCGGCGACGACACGGTCGTCGTCGGAGCGGGCCGGGGCGAGCGGCAGCAGGACGAGCGTCGCCACGGCGACGATCGGCGGGAGGCGGAACCCGAAGCGCATGCTATTTCAGCCCCTGGCAACGGGCGCAGACGTCGAGCAGGCGCCCCTCCTGCATGTCGACGAGCCGGTCGCGGCGCGCCCGGCTGCGCCAGACCTCCTCGACCGAGCTCGCGAAGACGTTGGCCGTCTTGGTGAGGCCCTCGTAGTCGGTGCAGCAGCTGACGACGTCGCCGTTCCACTGGATCACGAACTGGTCGTGCGGGGCGGGGCAGTAGGTGTCGGGCACCTCGAGGGCCTTGTGCCCGCCGATCACGTTGCCCCAGGTGTGGCAGCGCTTCCAGACGAGGTGCACGCCGTCGAGCAGGGTGTAACGGCTGCCGTTCTCGTCCTGGTCGAGGAATGAGGCGGCGCGGATGCGCTCCCAGTCGTGTGCGCGGGGCGAAAGGCCGTGCCGGCGCTCGAGCTCCTGGCAGAAGCCGATCCAGTCCGCGAGGAACGCGAGCGCCTGCTCGTCCTCGCTCACGATCGCACAGCCGTCGGCGTGCTTCGTGTTCATGATGTCGATCTCGATGTTCGTGCGCGCGCCGAGCGCGACCTTGCGCTCGACCGCGAGCCGGACCTTGTCGCGGTACTCGTCGAACACGAGCTTCGGCGCCTTGCGGGTCTTGAAGCTCGCCGGATCCGGCGTCTGGTACGAGAGGATCAGGTTCGTCAGGCCGCCGCGGTAGAGGCCCTCGACCCGCTCCGCGCTGATCAGGCCGCAGTTGGTGTTGAGCTCGATCGGGAGGCCCCGGCTCTCCGCGTGGGCGACGATCTCGGGCAGGTCGGGGTGCAGCATCGGCTCGCCCATCTGGTGCAGCTTCACCGGGTAGAGCGGGCCGAGGTACGCCCGCTTCGCGGCGATCTCGTCGAGGACGCGGAAGATGCGCTGCTTCTTCATGAAGCCGCGGCGTCGGCCCATGATCTCGTCGGGACACCACGTGCACTTGAAGTTGCAGGCGTTCGTGATCTCGAGGAACAGGTAGTTGATCGGGTAGAAGCGCCCCGGCGCCTTGCGCAGCTCGGGCAGCGGCGCGCTGGCGGGGAAGGCCGCCAGATCGGGCGGCGGCGCGAGGCTCGCCGCGATCCGCGAGACGAGCAGCTCGCGGCGGAACTCCAGCCGGAACGAGGCGCCGAGGTTCTGGGTGCGCTCCCCGTCGAAGTCAGGCAGGAGGAAGACGGCGCGGCGGAAGCGGCGCAGGCCGGTGGCCTCCGGCTGCCAGCGCTGCTCGGCGGCCTTGTAGAGGCCGTCCCAGGGTTCGCCGCGGTCGCTCGAGGCGTACTGCAGGCGGAACTCGCCGTACTGCGGCCCGAAGTACTCGACCTCGACCCAGAGCCCGTCGCCGGCGCGCTGGCGGAAGGACTCCGGCAGGACGCCGTAGAGGTAGTACGAGGACTCCGTGGGCCGCAGGCAGCTGCGGCCCTGGACGCCGACGAGCTCCCACTCGCCGTCGAGCCCGGACGGAACGGCGATCTCCCCGCGCGGCCCGGCCTCCGAGACGAGCGTCTCCAGCCGCTCGGGGCCGCGCAGCAGCCGACCCAGGCCGCTGCCGAGCCGCGCGAGCGTGGCGTTCACCGGCGCCCTGCCGGGGGCTGCGGCGAGCCGGCCGTGGGCGCCGGCGCGACCGCCGTCACGGGATCCATGGTGGCGGGGGCTGTGGCGGCCGCGGGCCCGAGACGCAGCGTGGAAGCGATGTAGTCGGCCCAGCGCGAGGCTCGGGAGAACACGTCCTCCCTGGCCTCGAAGCTGAGGGAACAGCCGCGGCCCGCCTGGGCGAAGTAGTAGCGCTTGATGTACGAGACCGCGACCGGCGTCTCGGTCTTCATCACGTCGACGTAGCCGCCGCGGAACGCCTGGTGGCTCATCACCATGAAGTTCTCGCCGAGCTTGCGCCGGGTGGCGTCGTAGTACTCCCGCAGGCCGCCGCCGTCCTCGACCGGCTCGAGCGTGATCGAGAGCGCGGCGTTGACCGTGTGGCCGGCCTCCGCCACCAGCGGCGGGCTCGCGAACTGCACGAGCAGGGTGCCGCCGCCGGAGAAGCGGCGCGTCTCGCGCCAGGACTCGGGCACGCCCAGCGTCGTCTCGAAGTCGCGCCAGCTCCTGAGCGGGTAGCGGTCCGGCCGCTCGATCGTGAAGCTCGCCCACATCTCGTCGAGCACCGCCGCCTGCTTCTCGACGGCGACCGCGTCTCCCTGCGCGTAGAGGCCCGCCACCCGCCCGTCCTGGGCGAGCAGCAGCAGGCGGTAGCGCGTCTTGCCGTCGGTCGAGGCGAAGACCCACGACCGGCCGCTCACGCCCTGCCGCTCCTCGGGCCGGCTGGCGGAGACCGCGTGGTCGGCCAGGTAGCTCTTCGCGTAGTCGTCGACGCTCGTGGCCAGCGCGCCCGCCAGCAGGGTCACCGACACGGGAGCGCGGTTCTGCGGGCCGGCGGGCGGCGCCAGGAAGTAGCGGTACCAGACCCCGTCCTGCTCGGCCTGGTCGCTGCGCCAGCTCGCCGGGTGCCGCAGCGAGAAGCCGTGGTCCCCGTTGAAGTAGGTGACGTAGGTCTCGGTCGCGGCGCCCCGACAGGCGGCGATCAGGGCCGCCGCGGAAAGCAGGACGACGGCGAGCGCGGCGCGGCGCCTACTCGAGCCGGTAATTGGGCGCCTCCTTGGTGATGATCACGTCGTGGACGTGGCTCTCCTTGAGGCCGGCGGGGGAGATCTTGACGAAGCGCGCCCGCGCCTGGAAGTCGCGGATGCTGGCGGCCCCGCAGTAGCCCATCCCGGCGCGCAGGCCGCCGACGAGCTGCTGGACCATCGCCGAGATCGCCCCCTTGTAGGGCACCATGCCCTCGATGCCCTCGGGCACGAGCTTGTCCGTCGCCGCCTCGAACTCCTGGAAGTAGCGGTCGCGCGAGCCTGCCTTCATCGCGCCGATCGAGCCCATGCCCCGGTAGGACTTGAAAGAGCGGCCCTGGCGCAGGATCAGCTCGCCCGGGCTCTCGTCGGTGCCGGCGAACAGCGAGCCGATCATCACGCAGGAGGCCCCGGCGGCGATCGCCTTGCTGATGTCGCCCGAGAACTTGATCCCGCCGTCGGCGACGATCGGCGTGTCGGTGTCGGCCGCGGCCCGGGCGGCCTCGGCGATCGCGGTGATCTGCGGCATGCCCGCGCCCGAGACGACGCGCGTCGTGCAGATCGAGCCCGGCCCCATCCCGACCTTGACGGCGCTGACGCCGGCGGCGATCAGGTCGGCGGTGCCGGCGTAGGTGCCGACGTTGCCGGCGATCAGCTCGAGGCCGGGGTGGGCCGCCTTGACCATCTCGACCACGTCGCGCACGCCCTTGCTGTGGCCGTGCGCCGTGTCGACGACCAGCACGTCGACCTTCGCCTCCACCAGCGCCTCGACGCGCTCGCGCGTGTCGCCGGCCACCCCGACGGCCGCGCCGACGCGCAGCCGGCCGAGCGCGTCCTTGCAGGCGTTGGGGTACTTGATCTGCTTCTGGATGTCCTTGACGGTGATCAGGCCCTTGAGGTTGAAGTCGCGGTCGACCACCAGCAGCTTCTCGACCTTGTGCCGGTGGAGCCGTTCCTTCGCCTCCTCGAGCGTCGTTCCGACCGGGACCGTGATCAGGTTCTCCTTCGTCATCAGCTCGGAGACCTTGAGCTCGGTGCGCGTCTCGAAGCGCAGGTCGCGGTTCGTGAGGATCCCGACCAGGCGCGGGCCGACGGTGACGGGGACGCCGCTGATGCGGTACTTGGACATCAGGGCGAGCGCCTCGGCGACCGGGGCGTCGGGGGCGACGGTGACCGGGTCGACGATCATCCCGGACTCCGAGCGCTTCACCTTGTCGACCTCGGCCGCCTGGGCCGCGATCGTCATGTTCTTGTGGATGAAGCCGAGGCCGCCCTCCTGCGCGAGCGCGATCGCGAGGTGGGCCTCGGTCACGGTGTCCATGGCGGCCGAGACGATCGGCAGCTTGAGGCTGATCTGCTTCGTCAGCCGGGTCGTGACGTCCACCTGCGAGGGCAGGACGTCCGAGCGCTGCGGCACGAGCAGCACGTCGTCGAAGGTCAGGGCCTCGCTCAGTCGCTCCTCGATCATCTCACCTTCCTGCTGCTCGACAGCTTCGGTTCTAGCTGCCGTGGCACTTCTTGTACTTCTTCCCGGAGCCGCAGGGGCAGGCGTCGTTGCGGCCGACCTTCGGGCCCTCGCGCTTGATCGTCTGCACCTCGTCGGTCCCGCCCTGCGCCTCGCGCGGCGTCGCCGCCTTGACGAAGGCGGAGGGCGTGGCGGACGGGTCGTTCGTCGTCAGCTTGCGCTGCGCGGCCGCGCGCAGGGGGGCGAAGGGCAGCTCCGGCTCGCGGCGCTCGGCCGCCGCGGCGGCCGGCGGCTGGCCCTCCGGCGGCCCCACCGGCTGGTAGAGGAACGTCCAGCGCAGGATCTCCTCGTCGATGCGGTCCATCAGCGCCTGGAACATCGTGAAGGATTCCTTCTTGTACTCGACGAGCGGGTCGCGCTGCCCGTAGCCGCGCAGCCCGATGCCCTCCTTGAGGTGGTCGAGCGAGTACAGGTGGTCCTTCCACTGCGCGTCGACGATCTGCAGCATGATCATGCGCTGGTGGAAGAGCGCGCGCTCCTGCCCGATCGCCGCCTCGCGCTCGGCGTAGCGCACGCGGGCGAGCTCCGCCAGCTTCGGCACCATCTCGCCGCGGGAGAGCGTGCGCAGCTCGCCGAGCGGCACCTCGGTGCCGAAGGTCTCCTTGAGCGCGCCCTGCAGCCCCTCGAAGCTCCAGTTCGAGACGCTGTCCTTGGCGTCGCAGTAGCTGTCCACGTACCACTCCACGACCTCGTCGACGAGGCCGAGCAGGTGGCCGCGGGTGTTCTTGCCCTCGAGCACCATGCGCCTCATGTCGTAGACGGCGCTGCGCTGCTTGTTCATCACGTCGTCGTACTCGAGCAGGTGCTTGCGGATCGAGAAGTTCTGCGCCTCGACCTGCTTCTGCGCGCGCTCGATCGACTTGGTGACCATGCCGTGCTCGATCGGGACGCCTTCCTCCATGCCCAGCTTGAGCATCAGGCCGCTGATGCGCTCGGAGCCGAAGATGCGCATCAGGTCGTCCTCGAGCGAGAGGTAGAAGCGCGAGGAGCCCGGGTCGCCCTGGCGGCCGGCGCGGCCGCGCAGCTGGTTGTCGATGCGGCGGGCCTCGTGCCGCTCGGTGCCGAGGATGTGCAGGCCGCCGAGCGCCACCACGCGCTCGCGCTCGTTGGCGTCGAGCAGGGCTTCCACCGCGCGGAACTCCGGCGCCGTGGCCAGCGTCTCGAGCGTGGCCTTCAGCGGGTGGACCGACAGGAAGTCCACCGGGTTCTCGATCTGGGGGTAGAAGGACCGGGCGATCTTCTCCTTCGTGGCGCGGGGGAGGTCGCGGGCGGTGTCGAGGTACTGCGCGAGCGGGCTGCCCTCGGGCGCCACCGCGCGCACGGCCTGGACCGAGGGGTGGTCGGGAGCGAAGGACGCCATCAGGCCGAGGTAGCGGCGGGCGAGCCGGCTGCGCTCCTCGGGCGTGGGCTTGCGCTGCTGCAGCTCCCGCTTGAACTCGCCGGCCATCTCCGAGAGCACCTGGTCCACGGCCGCCTGGCGCTGCGCCTCGTCGGCGGCGTCGGCGTCCAGTTGCTGCTCGATCAGCAGGGCCTTGGCGCGGTGGTCGGGCACGCCGCCGAGGATGATGTCGGTGCCGCGGCCGGCCATGTTGGTGGCGATCATCACGGCGCCGAAGCGGCCCGCCTGCGCCACCATCTCGGCCTCGCGCTCGTGGTACTTCGCGTTCAACACCACGTGCTTGATGCCGGCCTTCTTCAGCAGCACCGACAGGTGCTCCGACTTCTCGATCGAGATCGTGCCCACCAGCACCGGGCGGCCCGACTCGTGGAGGTCCTCGATCTCCTTGAGCACCGCGTCGAACTTCTCGCGCTCGGTGCGGTACACCACGTCGGGGTTCTCGACCCGGATCAGCGGCCGGTTCGTCGGGATGACGAGGACCTCGAGCTTGTAGATCTTGTCGAACTCGGGCGCCTCGGTCTCGGCGGTGCCGGTCATGCCCGACAGCTTCGAGTACATGCGGAAGTAGTTCTGGAAGGTGATCGTCGCGAGGGTCTGGTTCTCGCGCTCGATCTTGACCTTCTCCTTGGCCTCGACCGCCTGGTGCAGGCCGTCGGACCAGCGCCGGCCGGGCATCAGCCGCCCGGTGAACTCGTCCACGATCGTGACCTGGCCGTCCTTCACGACGTAGTCGACGTCGCGGTGGAAGAGCGTGTGCGCGCGCAGGCCCTGGTTCACGTGGTGGAGCACGTCCATGTTGGACGGGTCCCACAGGTTCTTCACGCCGAGCAGCCGCTCGCAGTGGGCCATGCCCATCTCGGTGAGCGTGACCGTCTTGTTCTTCTCGTCGACGATGTAGTCGCCGGTCTTCTCGAGCTCGGCCCGTTCCTCGGCCTTCTTGTCGCCGGTGATGCGCGCGCCGGGCTTGAGCTTCGGCACGATCGTGTCGATCCGGTAGTACTTGTCGGTCGACTCCTCGGCCGGCCCGCTGATGATCAGCGGCGTGCGCGCCTCGTCGATCAGGATCGAGTCGACCTCGTCCACCACGGCGAAGTTGTGGCCCCGCTGCACGTACATGCCGAGGTCGAACTTCATGTTGTCGCGCAGGTAGTCGAAGCCGAACTCGTTGTTCGTGCCGTAGGTGATGTCGGCCTGGTAGGCCTCCTGGCGCTCGCGGTCGTCCATGCTGTGCTGGATGACGCCGACGCTGAGGCCGAGGAAGCGGTAGAGCCGGCCCATCCACTCGGAGTCGCGCTTGGCCAGGTAGTCGTTGACGGTGACCACGTGGACGCCCTTGCCGGAGAGGGCGTTGAGGTAGGCGGCGAGCGTGGCGACGAGCGTCTTGCCCTCGCCGGTCTTCATCTCCGCGATCATCCCGCGGTGCAGCACGAGGCCGCCGATGAGCTGCACGTCGAAGTGGCGCATGCGCAGCACGCGCCAGCCCGCCTCGCGCACGACGGCGAAGGCCTCCGGCAGGATGTCGTCGAGGGTCTGGCCCTTCGCCAGCCGCTCCTTGAACTCGAGGGTCTTGGCGGCCAGGGCGTGGTCGTCGAGGGCCTGGAGGGCCGGCTCGAAGGCCGCGACCTGCCGCACGATCGGCCGGATGGCCTTGAGCTCGCGGTCGTTCTTGGTGCCGACGATCCGCGTCAGGATGGCGTTGATCATGTACTCCGCTGACTCCCGGGGAACGCGAGCGATGGAAGTCCCCCTGGCGTCCGACCGCGGACGCCGGGGCTCCCGCCCGTCCCGTAATCCCCAAGGATACCAAGTCTTGGGGTGTCTGGGGCGAGACACCGAACGGCAAGTGGGCGGGGCTTTACCGGGGAGAGTCGGGGCGCGGCCGCAGCGCGCCCGCTCGGGCGTCTAGCCGAACGAGCGGTACTCGTCGATGATGAACTGGATCGGGTTGCGCGCCTGGTCGTCCACCCAGACCTCGTAGTGCAGGTGCGGCGCGGTCGAGCGGCCGGTGCTGCCGACGAAGCCGATCACGTCGCCGCGACGGACGCGCTGGCCCGGCCGGACGTTGAAGCCGTCGAGGTGGCCGTAGCGGGTGACGATCCCGTAGCCGTGGTCGACCACCATCGCGTTGCCGTAGCCGTTCTTCTGGCCGACGAACACCACGACCCCGTCGGCCGGGGCGGTGATCTTCGTCCCGCGCGGCGTCGAGATGTCGAGGCCCGGGTGGAAGTCGGGCAGGCCGGTGAAGGGGTCGGTCCGCTTCCCGAAGCCCTCGGAGAGGTAGCCGCGGACAGGCCAGATCGAAGGCGTCGAAGCCAGGAGCTGCTTCTGGTCCTGGAAGAACGTCTCGAGGCGGGAGGACTTCTGGGTCAGGGAGCCGACCTGCTGGTCCAGGCTCTTGAGCGAGGAGGCGATGTCCACCGAGGGAGCGCTCGTCTCGACCCGGGGAAGGCCGCCGACCCCGCCGATCGACGGGTCCGGGAGGCTCTGCTCGACTCCTGCCATGACGCCGAGCTTCGTGACGATCGACTGGAGCTGCAGCACCTTCGACTGCAACTGGCCCGCGTTCTCCTCGTAGGCCTTCGCCTTCGTGGCGAGGGCCAGGTTCTCCGTCCGGAGCCGCCGCAACTCGCCGACCTCGACCGCGATCCACGTGTAGTGGGCCAGGATGGCCAGCAGGAGGGCGGCGAGCACGCCTGTGGCGCCGAGGACCCACCGCGTCAGGCGTACCGACACCTGGAACTTGCGGAAGCGGGCCTTCGCGTGCGGCACCACGATCAGCGTGTAGAACTCGTTGGCCATCTACCGCTCCGGAAACCGGTATGGGGGGAGGACGCTGCCGCCGGCCGTCCCCGATGAGATCTGAGGGCCCTGTTGGCTGTTCGAGCCCTTCAACCCAAGGTTCTTAAAGTCGCGAGAGGCTAGCACGGCCGTCATCCCGCGGTCAACCCGTCTCTCCAACGCGTTGGAGAAAGGGCATCGCGGGAGTATCGAGGATGCAACACCTGAACTGAAGGGCCTCGGCCAGGTCCTCGGTCGCAACATGCTCTCTGCCCGAGAGATCCGCGATGGTCCGGGCCACGCGGAGGAGACGGTCGAGGCCGCGGGCCGTCACTCCGGCGCCGTCCACAGCCCGGCGTAGCAGGGTCTCGCCGGCGGGGCTCGGCCGGGCGACGCGGCGAAGGGCCGTCGGCGACAGACGGGCGTTGCAGCTGGCGCCCGTCGCCTCCCGTCGCGCGGCCTGGCGAACCTGGGCCGAAAGCACGCGCGAGCGGACCAGGGCGGAGGACTCGCCGGCCGGCCCGGCGATCTCGTCGTACTCGAGGGCGGCCAGGGCGACGTGGAGGTCGATCCGGTCGAGCAGCGGGCTCGACAGGCGGCCGAGATAGGCGCGGACCTCGGCCGGGGTACAGCGGCAGCCGAGCGGCGATCCGAGGCGGCCGCACGGGCAGGGGTTCATGGCGGCCACGAGCTGGAACCGGGCCGGCAGCCGCACGCTGCCGCGGTGGCGGCTGACGTTGACGTAGCCCTCCTCCAGCGGCTGGCGCAGGACCTCGAGCGTGGCGCGACGGAACTCGGGCAGCTCGTCCATGAACAGGACGCCGTGGTGGGCCAGGCTGACCTCGCCCGGCTTCGGCCGTTGTCCGCCCCCCACGAGGGCGACGTCGCTCGTGGTGTGGTGGGGACTGCGAAACGGGCGGGACGACACGTCGGGGAAGAGCCCGGCGGCGGAGTGGACGGCGGCCACCTCGACCGCCTCGTCGAGCGGCAGGGGGGGCAGCAGCGCCGGGAGCCGGCGCGCCAGCATCGTCTTGCCCGAGCCGGGTGGGCCCACATAGAGCAGGTTGTGGCCGCCCGCTGCCGCGATCTCGAGCGCGCGCCGGGCCAGGGCCTGCCCGCGGACCTCCGCGAGGTCCGGCTGCGGGCCCGAGGGGCCTCGCGGGCCGGGTGCGGGCGGCGGCGGCGGCAGCTCGGTGGCTGCGGTCAGCGCCAGCGCCTCCTGGAGCGAGGCGGCGGGGTAGACAGGCAGGTCGGGGACGAGAGCGGCTTCGCCGTGGTTGGCGGCCGGCACGATCGCGGCCGGCAGGCCGTGGCGCCGCGCCAGCAACAGCATCGGCAGCACGCCGCTCACCCCTCGCAGGCCACCGTCGAGGGCCAGTTCCCCGACGAGCAGGCGGTTCCCGGCCCGCGGCAGGGGCAGCGTGCCGTCGGCGGCCAGCAGGCCCACCGCCGTGGCGAGATCGAAGGACGAGCCGTACTTGCGCAGGCTGGCCGGCGCGAGGTTGACCGTGATCCGCCGGTCCCACTTGAACTCGATCCCGCAGTTGCGCAGCGCGGAGCGGATGCGCGCCTCGCTCTCCTTCACGGCGCAGTCGGGCAGGCCGACCATCGTGAAGCGGGGGAAACCGCCCGGGGCCGTGTCGGCCTCGACCCGCACGAGGTGTGCCTCGACGCCGAGCACTGCCGCTGTCGCCGCTGTCGCGAGCATGGTTCCCCCTCTGGCGCTGGCTCGGCGGGAGAGGGCCGTGGCGTCCGAGCAGGGAGGCTACACCGGCGTGCTGCCGGGCGGGGTCCGCGCGCCGCGGAGCTTCAGTCCCGGGCGGAGGCGGTGTAGATGGTGAGCAGGCGGCCGACGGCGATCCGCGAGGTCCGCAGGCCGTTCCAGGCCTGCAGCTCGCGCACCGTCGTACCGTACTGGGCCGCGATCGAGGCCAGCGTGTCCCCGCGGCGGGTGCGGTAGCGGACGCGGCGGCCGTCGGGCGAGTCGGCGACACCGGCCTCGCGCTGGTGGCTCACGGTGACGACGCGCGAGGGCGGGATCGGGATGATGAGCTCGGTCCCCGGCCGCAGGCGGCGGCCAGGCACGAGGCTGTTCGCCTCGGAGATGTCCGCGGCCCGCACGCCGTTCGCCCGCGCGATGCCGGCGAGCGTCTGGCCCCGCCGCACGACGTGGCGGCGGAAGTTGACGCGCTTCTCGGGGGGCAGGTTCGACACGCACTGGTCCACCTGCTGCGCGCGGCCGCGCGGCACGCGCAGCTCGAACGTGCGGTCGGCCGGCGTCGCGATGCGGCGCAGCTCGGGGTTGAGCGAGCGGATCTCCTCGAGCGGCTCCCCGGCGCACTCCGCGATCGCGCGCAGGTCGATGGCGCCCGCGATCGGGACGCGCTCGAAGTCCGGCGCCGCCTCCGCCGTGATCGTGAACCCGTAGCGTTCCGGGGCCTTCGCGATCACGATCGCCGCGTGGATCAGGGGGACGTAGTTCTTCGTCTCGGCGCGCAGTCCGCGCGTCTTGCGGATCTGCCAGAAGTCCGAGGTGTTGTAGCGCCGCATCGCCCGCAGGACCTTGCCTTCGCCGGCGTTGTAGCCGGCCAGGGCGAGGTTCCAGTCGCCGAAGATCCCGTGCAGCGTCTTGAGGTACTTCGCGGCCGCCTGCGTGGCCTTCTCGGGGTCGCTGCGCTCGTCGACCCACCAGTCGACGTCGAGGCCGTAGCGGCGGCCCGTGGCGGAGATGAACTGCCAGACACCCCGCGCCTTCGCGCGCGAGTAGGCGCTGGGCTTGAAGGCGCTCTCGACCAGCGCGACATAGGCCAGGTCCTGGGGGATCCCCTCCTGCGCGAAGACCGAGCGGATGTGGGGCAGGTAGCGCTGGCCGCGCGAGAGGGCCGTCTCGAACCAGTCGCGGTAGCGGCCCTGGTAGAGGTCGATCGCCGAGAGCACGGGCTCGTTCAACTCGATCGGCAGGTCCAGGCGCTCGTCCGCGACCGCCGCAGTCGCCTGGGCGCGGGTCTCGGGGCTCGCGGGGGCGTCGCCGACCGGCAGCCCGCCGATCTCGTCGATCGAGGCGGGTTCCGTGCCGGCCTCGGCGAAGGCGTCGCCGGCCGCGACCATCTCGACCTCCCGCGACTGCACCGTCTCGAGCGTCTTGCGGTAGGCCTCGGCCACGCGCGGGTCGGCGAGCGCCCCGCCGGGGTAGGACAGCAGCAGGTCGACCGAACGGTCGAAGTCGGCCCGGGCGCGGTCGAGGTGGCCCTCGTCGGTCGCGGACAGCCCCGCCTGGAGGGCGGCTGCGGCCTCGGCGATCACGCCGGGGGCGGTATCGACGGCCGCCGCCGGCTTGGCCGGCGGCGCGGGGGGAGCCGAGACCCCCTGGGGCCGCGGGCCGCTCGCACACGAGACCCCGAGCACGGTGACGGCGGCGAGGCTGCAGAATTGGGCACGCCAGCGTGCGCGAGTCATCGACCCCCCGGGTCGGATCCAACGACCTTCCGGATCATAGCACGCCGTCCCGGCGCTCCCCGGGACGGCGCCTCCCGGCCCACCGCGCCGCGGCGCGATTGCGCGTGTTGCGCCCTTTCCGCTATCCTTTCCCGGTTTCGGCACCCGGCGGGCGCGCCTCCCGGGTTTCCGCCGTTCGAGGAGAAGACCACATGAGACTGCGTCGCACCTGGGGGCTGGCCCTCCTGGCCGCCCTGTCGGGCGCTTTCCTGCTGCCTGGCTGCAACCGCCGCAAGGCGGCCGAAGTGAACCCCATCGTCCCGTCGATCAAGGTCAACCGGACGAAGGCCCCGCTCGGCAGCGCGCTCGAGATCACGTACAGCTGGACGCTCGAGCCCGGCGCCAAGAAGCCGGACCAGGACTACCGCGCTCTGGTGCACTTCGTCGAGAACGGCCAGACCATGCTCTTCGAGGACGACCACGCGCCGGTGCCGCCGACCTCGCAGTGGGAGCCCGGCAAGACCTACACCTACAAGCGGACGCGCTTCGTGCCGGTCTACCCCTACATCGGCGAGGTCGAGGTGCGCATGGGCCTGTACCCCTTCCCCGGCCGCGGCGAGCGCCCGGCGCTGAAGGGCGACGACAAGGGCTTCCGCGAGTACAAGGTCGGGACGCTCGAGCTGCTGCCGCAGACGGAGAACATCTTCCCGGTGTTCAAGGAGGGCTGGCACAACCCCGAGACCCAGCCGGAGAACCCGGCGGTCGAGCGCACCTGGACGAAGAAGGAAGCGCTCATGTCCTTCAAGAACCCGAACTTCGGCAAGCCCGCGAAGACGGACGTGGTCGTCTACCTCCAGGCCGACACCTGCGTGAAGTGCTTCGCCCAGGCCCC
>JBGASI010000471.1:0-3945 GCA_044229815.1 Vicinamibacteria bacterium
GTGGCTGCCGGAGCTGGCCTCGCTCCTGCAGCCGGCCTCGATCCGCGTCCTGCGCGCGACGGCCCAGGCGGGCTCGGTGCCGCCCTTCGCGGCGCGCGTCGCCGGCACCGGCCTCGCCTGGCAGGCCCGCGACGGCGGCCTGGCGTTCGTCGAGGCCGGGGTCGACCCGGCCGGGGAGGCCGCCCTGCATGGCGGGGCCGGGCGGCTGCCGATCGCCCCCGGGTCTCTCGTCGCGGGCGCCGAGGACGCGCAGGCCGGCCCGGCGGCGCGGGCCCTCGACGGCCTGCCGGTCGTGGGCCGCCTGCCCGGGCGCCCGGTCGCGGTGGTGGCGGGGCTGCTCCCCTCGCCGGCCAGCCTGGCCTTCGCCGCGGCGCGCTGGGTGGGCGACGCGCTGCGCTCGGGCTCCGACCCGACCCCGCCGCCGTTCCTGCCCTCCCGCGGCCTCCGCCCGGCCGAGGTTTGAGCCCTCCGCCGCGGTGCAGTACGCTTCGCACCACATGCGCCTCGGCATCACCGACCACATCGACTGCGCCCACCTGCTGCCCGGACACCCCAAGTGCGGCCGCCTGCACGGCCACACCTACCGCATCGAGGTGGTGATCGACGGCGAGATGGCCGAGGGCATGGTCCTCGACTTCTCCGACCTGAAGGGGCAGGTGCGCTCGGTGCTCTCCCGCTACGACCACCGGCACTGGAACGACTTTCTCGACTACCCGACGGTCGAGCACATCTGCCAGCGCCTCGCCGACGAGCTGGCCGAGCGCGTCGGCTTCCCCTTCTCGATCCGCGTCTACGAGGGCCACGCGAAGTGGGCGGAGACGAGCGGCAAGCCGCGCGGCGGCGCGGAGGCGCAGCGGCCATGATGCGGGTCGACGACACGCTGAGCCCGGCGCACCTGCGCCCGGCGATCGAGCGGATGTGGGCGCTCTCGGCGGGCAAGGTGCTCGACCTCGAGAAGAGCTGGAACCCCGCCGACGGCTCGCCCGTGTTCACGCTGCGCGGCCGCTACACGGCGCGCGGCTGGACCGACTGGACGCAGGGCTTCCAGTTCGGCTCGGCGATCCTGCAGTTCGACGCGACCGGCGAGCGCTCCTTCCTCGAGCTCGGGCGCGAGCGCACGTTCTCGCGGATGGCGCCGCACGTCACGCACATGGGCGTCCACGACCACGGCTTCAACAACGTCAGCACCTGGGGCGCGCTGCGCCGGCTGATGCTCGAGGGCCGCTACGAGCCCGAGGGGCGCGAGCGCGAGCTTTGCGAGCTGGCGCTCAAGGTGAGCGGGGCGGTGCAGGCGCGGCGCTGGACCCGGATCGCCGACGGCGGGGGCTTCGTCTACTCGTTCAACGGGCCGCACTCGCTCTTCGCGGACACGATGCGCTCGCTGCGCGCGCTGGCGCTGGCGCACCGCCTCGGCCACGCCCTGCTCGAGGAGGGCGACCGCCCGGTATCGCTGCTGGAGCGGCTGGTGCTGCACGCGCGCACCACGTCGCGCTACGCCGTCTTCAAGGGCCGCGGCCGCGACATCTGGGACGAGCGGGGCCGCGTGGCGCACGAGAGCCTGTTCGACCGCGTCGACGGCAGCTACCGCTGCCCGGCGACGCAGCAGGGCTACTCGCCGTTCAGCACCTGGACCCGCGGCCAGGCCTGGGTCCTGCTCGGCTTCGCCGAGGAGCTCGAGTGGCTCGAGACGGTGCCCGACGCCGAGCTCGAGGCCGTCGAGGGGCGCGCGGAGGTCGAGGGCTCCATGCTCGAGGCGGCGCGCGCGACGGCGTCGCACTACCTGCACGCGAGCCCCGTCGACGGCATCCCCTACTGGGACACCGGCGCGCCCGGCCTCGCCCGGATGAGCGACCACCGCGAGCGCCCGGCCGACCCGTTCAACGACCACGAGCCCGTCGACTCCACGGCCGCCGCCATCGCGGCCCAGGGCCTGCTGCGCCTCGGGCGTTGGCTCGAGCACCACGACCAGGCCGCCGAGGGCCGCGTGCTGTTCCAGGCCGGGCTGACGATCGCGCGCACGCTGCTCGCGGCCCCCTACCTCAGCGAGGACCCGCTGCACCAGGGCCTGCTGCTGCACTCCGTCTACCACCGGCCGAACGGCTGGGACTACGTGCCGCCGGGGCGCAAGGTGCCCTGCGGCGAGTCGAGCCAGTGGGGCGACTACCACCTGCGCGAGCTGGCGGTGCTCCTCCAGCGGCTCGACGCGAGCGGGAGCTACTACACCTTCTTCGGGCCGGGAGAGACCCGGTGAAGCGCGTCGCCCTCGTCACGGGCGGCACGCGGGGGATCGGCCTCGGGATCGCGCGCTGCCTGGCGCGCGACGGCTTCGAGCTCGCGCTGTGCGGCGTCCGCGCGGAGGCCGAGGTGGCCCCGGTGCTCGGCGAGCTCGCGGCCTCGGGCGCGGCCGTCCGCTACTTCCGCGCCGACCTCGCCGAGCGCGAGGCCCGCACGGCACTCGTCGCGGGCCTGCGCGAGCGCCTCGGGCGCCTGCACGTGCTGGTCAACAACGCCGGCGTCGCGCCCTCCGTGCGGGCCGACCTGCTCGAGGCGAGCGAGGAGTCGTTCGAGCGCCTGCTGCGCACCAACCTGCAGGGGCCGTACTTCCTGACCCAGGCGGTCGCGCGCTTCATGCTGGAGCAGCGCCAGGCCGACGCCGGCTGGACAGGCTGCATCGTCAACGTCAGCTCGGTCTCGGCGACGCTCGCCTCGACGAACCGCGGCGACTACTGCATCAGCAAGGCCGGCGTCGCGATGGCCTCGCGCCTGTGGGCGCTGCGCCTCGCGGGCGACGGCATCCCCGTCTACGAGGTGCGGCCCGGCATCGTCCGCACCGACATGACGGCGGCGGTGGCCGGGAAGTACGACGCGCTGATCGCCGACGGGCTCGTCCCGCAGGGCCGCTGGGGCGAGGCCGAGGACGTGGGCCGCGTCGTGGCCGCCCTCGCCCGCGGGGACGCTCCCTACTCGACGGGCGCCGTGGTCATGGTCGACGGCGGGCTCGGGATCCCGCGCCTGTGACGGGCGACGAGCCGCTCGCGGGCGTGCGCCCGGGCTACGACCGCTGGGCGCTCGTCTACGACCACGACCTCAACCCGCTGACGCCGCTCGAGGAGCCCTTCGTGCACGCGGCCCTCGGCGACGTGCGCGGCCAGGCGGTGCTCGACCTCGGCTGCGGCACCGGCCGCCACGCCCTGTGGCTCGCCGCCGCCGGCGCCACCGTCACCGCCGTCGACTTCTCCGAGGGCATGCTGCGCGAGGCCCGCTCCAAGCCCGGCGCCGACGCCGTGCGCTTCCAGGTCCACGACCTGCACCAGCCGCTGCCGTTCGCCCCGGCCAGCTTCGACGCCGTCGTCAGCGGCCTCGTGCTCGAGCACCTGCGCGACCTCGACCTCTTCTTCGGCGAGGCCCGCCGCGTCCTGCGCGACGGCGGCCGCGCCGTCGTCACCGGCATGCACCCCGCCATGTACCTGCGCGGCGCCCAGGCCGCCTTCATCGACCCCGCGACCGGCGAGAAGATCCGCCCCGGCAGCCTCGTCCACACCGTCGGCGACATGGTCATGGCCGCCGTCCGCGCGGGCTTTCTCCCCGAAGCCATCGGCGAGCACGCCCCCGACGCCGCCCTCGCCGCCCGCTTCCCCCGCGCCCAGAAGTACATCGACTGGCCGATGCTGGTGGTGCTCGAGCTCCGGGCGTAGGCGCCTAGACCCACTTCTCGAGCTTCATCCCCGCGCCCCGGCCGAAGTGCCGCGTGTCGTTCGTGACGACGACCAGGCCGAGAGCCAGCGCCTGCGCGGCGACGAGCGTGTCGAATGCCCCGATGCGCTGCCGCTCGCGGCCAGCTCTTGCTTTTTCCTTGCCGCGTACGCTGGCTAGTCACAATGTGTGACGTACGGCCGATCCGATGGCCCTGTGCTCCCGCCTCGGCTCTCTTTTCAGTTGATTGCA
>JBGASI010000471.1:3985-5364 GCA_044229815.1 Vicinamibacteria bacterium
GGCCTAGGACGCAGCGAGGGCCCACCCCGCGCACCGCCTCGCTCGCCCTGGCGCTCACTCTCGGCGCGGTGCTCGCCCCGGCCCAGACGCTGGTCAACGATCGCCTTGTCGAGGCCTGGCGACGCCTGCGTGAGACGGCGGTGGGCCGTGAGGCCCTGCCGGCCTCCGCCCTGACCCGTGACGTCGGGCAGATCGCCGTGCTCGAGCACGACGGCGCGAACTACGACTCCGAGTTGCCGGGCGGTGGCCTCAACTACGCCGCGCGCGAGCGCGTCGGGCGCCGCTTCTACGAGAGCCACGGAGACGACTACGACTTCCTGGTCGCGTTCACGAACTTCGAGTTCCAGACGGGCGACGCGACGGCGTTCCACCTCGTCGGGCGCAACGACGTCGAGGGGATCGGCAAGCTCGTGGGATCGGCTGGCAGCGAGGTGTTCGGCAGCCGGTCGCGCCTCAAGGGCTGGATCGACATGGCCGCCATCGACCGCTACAGGGCCGGCGCCTTCGGCACCCGGCCCGGTGAAGCCGGCTTCATCGCGACCCTGAACGTTCTCGCACACGAGGTCGGCCACCAATGGCTCGCCCAGGCTCGGTTCGTCGACGGCTCGGGTCGGATCTCGGACGATCTGCTCGGACGCGACGGCACTCACTGGAGCTACCTGCTCGATTCCGATGCCTCGCTGCTCTACGGCGCCAAGTGGGTGCCCGACGGCCCGGGTCTCTTCCACGCCGCACGGGTCAAGGAGCAGTATTCCGCGCTCGATCGCTACCTCATGGGCTTCCTGCCTGCGGAGAAGGTGCAGCCCTTCTCCCTGCTGCGGAACCCCGGGATCGACCCTCGGCGCATCAACCGCGAGGGCGAGGACGTGGCCGGCGTGCCCGAGGCGGTCAGCCTCCAGCAGGTCGTTGCCGCCCTCGGCCCGCGTCGCCCGGATGCCGTTCACTCGCAGAAGGAGTTCCGGCTGGGCTTCGTGTTCCTGACTCGGCCGGGCACCGAGCCGAGCGTCGAGGACCTGGACGCCGTCGAGCGGATACGGCGTGCCTTCGGCGCCCACTTCTTCGCGTTGACGCACGGCATAGCCTGGGCCGATACGACCCTGGTCGATGCGCCGGCCGGGCCGCGTGCACCGGCGCCCGACCTCGAGCGCGCCCTGGCCTGGCTCCGCGCGCAGCAGCGCGTCGACGGTCGCTGGCAGGACAGCCTCGAGACGTGCATGCGCGACACAGCTACCGCGGTCACGGCGCTGCTGCGCGCAGGAACGGCCACGCCCGCCTGGCAGCGCGGCTTGGCGTGGCTGCTCGCCGCACAGCCCGAGAGCCTTGACTACCGGGCGCGATCGATCCTGGCGGCGACCGCCGGTGGCGGGGCCCTGCCGGAT